>NZ_JAYSJZ010000114.1:0-23467 GCF_043726815.1 Lacisediminihabitans sp. | reverse complement strand
GGACCGCCAAGCACGATGAGGTCGAGATCGAAGAGGTTGACCAGCGTGACGGCGGCGTGGCCGAGGTATCTGGCGGAGGTGGCGATGAGGTCGTGCGCCTCCTCGTCGCCCGAGGTGGCCGCGCGGCCGATTCGGGCGAAGTTGAGCAGCGTGTTCTCGGGCCCGGCAGTGAGGCCGAGTCGCTCGGCGAGGGGCGGGTTGGCGAACGCACCGCGGATGATGGCGGTGGGTCCCGCAAAGCCCTCGAGGCATCCGGTGTTGCCGCAGCCGCACTCGTCGCCGTTGACGTCGACCGAGATGTGGCCGATCTCGACGCCGTTGGATGACGCGCCGCGATACGGCTCGCCCTCCACCACCACGCCCCCGCCGATGCCGCTCGCCATGTAGATGGCCCCGTACGTGCTCGACGGGTGCACGCCGCCCAGCCAGAACTCGCCGATGGCGGCCGCCGTGGCGTCGTTGTCGAGAATCACCGGGAGCTGCAGAATCCGCTCCAGGTCTTCGGTGATCGGGTAGTCCCGCCACCCGTCGGTCGGCTGCTCGATGAGCACCCGACCCCGGAGGCGGTCCTGAGGCCCATGGCTCACGAGCCCGACGCCGAGCACGCGCGACCGCTCGACTCCCGACGACTCGAGCAGGCCGACGATGTGATCCGCAATCATCACGAGGGTCTCGTGGGGTGACTTGACCCCGGATCCGCCGAGCGCCCGCCTCGCGACGAGCTGGCCGGCCAGGTCCACGATCACGATCACCACGCTCCCGCGGTCGACCTGCACCCCCACCGTGTAGCGAGCCTCGGCGTTGAGCCTGAGCAGTGTTCGAGGCTTGCCGCCGGTCGATTCGGCCCGACCGACCTCGATGACCAGGCCATCGTGGATGAGTTCACGAACGACATTGGTGATCGTCGCGCCGGTCAGGCCCGACCCGACAGCGAGCTCGACCCGGCTCACAGTGCGGGCCGATCGGATCAGGTCGAGCACGATTCCGCGGGTGCGTGGACGCGTCAACGCGGTTGTCGGAGTTTCCATCGGGATCCCAAATCGTTCGGTCTGAGGCGAGCCTAGCCGGAATGACATAGCGCCGAAACTTACTTGACTTACTTAATTTAGTCGGATAAGAATGTGGTGCCTCGGCTTTTGGGCCGCGAATTGCACACCGAGTGGGTCACGCCGTCGTGGCCCGCGCCAGGGAAGGATCAAAGATGTTCCTCAGCAACACGAAGAGCCGTGGATCGGCTCTCGCGATCGTGGGCGCCGCAGTCGCGCTCGTGCTTTCCGGATGCGCGCCATCCGCCTCATCGCCGAATTCGGCGGGTGGGGCAACTTCGGCCAACACCCTCGTGGCCTTCACCGGCCAGGCGGGCGACTACCAGATCAACTTCAACCCGTACTCCCCGTCGTCGATCGGCGGCAACGGCACCATCTTCGAGTCCCTGTTCTTCGTCACCAACGCGAACACCAAGGCGTACAAGCCCCTGCTGGGCACCTCGTACAAGTGGAACGAGTCGGGCACCGAGCTCGCCATCACCACGCGAGCCGGCGTGAAGTGGAGTGACGGCACGCCGTTCACGGCCCACGACGTGGCCTTCACCCTCGACCTGGTCAAGAAGACCCCCGCCATCAACACGACAGGATTCGCCGGCACCACCAGGGTGGCCGACGACACTCACCTCACGATCAAGTTCGACAACGTGGCCTTCGTGAGCGGACCGAGCATCCTGGGTCGCCTGCCGATCGTGCCGGAGCACCTCTGGAAGGGGATCAACCCGGCGACGGACGTGATGGAGAAGCCGGTGGGCACCGGGGCGTACCGCCTCACCAACTTCAAGGCCCAGGCGTACACCCTCAGCGCCAACGAGAAGTACTGGGGCGGCGCGCCCAAGGTCAAGGCGATCCGGTTCCTCTCGCTCTCCGGCAACCAGGCCGGCGCCGACGGCCTCGCCGCCGGAACCATCGACTGGCAGACCGGACCGGTGCCCGACATCTCCAAGGTGTCCAAGACCTATCCCGGCTACAAGTCGATCACCATCAAGGCCAACCAGGTCGTGCTCACCACGTGCTCCAGTGCCGCCCTCGGCTGCACCGGGCCCCAGACCGACGTCAATGTGCGCAAGGCCGTCTACTACGCCCTCGACCGCAAGCAGGTGAACTCGCTCTCGTTCCAGAACACGGCCGGCGAGGTATCCACCACCTTCGCGCTCACCGGACCGCAGAAGAGCATGATCTCCACCAAGGTGAAGGATTCGATCGCGCCGATGACGGCCAACCCCACCAAGGCGGAATCGATCCTCACCGCCGCCGGCTGGGCCAAGGGCTCGGACGGCATCTTCGCCAAGGGGGGTGTGCCGCTCTCGCTGACGGTGCAGGTCGTGAGCGGGTGGACGGACTACATCACCGCCCTCGACACCATGGCCCAGCAGATGAAGAAGGCCGGAATCAAGCTCGTGACCGCCCAGTCGTCGTGGAATGAGTGGACGAACGCGAAGAGCAAGGGCAGCTACCAGCTGGCGATCGATTCGCTCGGCCAGGGTCCGGCATCCGACCCCTATTACCTCTACTCGAACTACTTCTCCACGGCGAACACCGCCAAGGTGGGCAGCTCGGTCTCGCTCAACGTCGGACGCTACAGCGACCAGACGGTGGATGCCGCGATCGCCGCGGTCGCGAAGATCAACCCGAAGGACACGGCCGGTCGCCAGGCCCAGTTCGACACCATCCAGCAGAAGATCTCGGCCGACATGCCGTACATTCCGGTGCTCACCGGGGGCACGACGAGCGAGTGGAACGCAAAGAAGTTCACCGGCTGGCCCACCGAGGGCAACCTGTACGCCTTCCCGGCCGTCTGGGCGTCCCCGGATAACGCCGAGATCTACAAGTCGCTCGTGCCGACCGGAAAATAGGGCGGGTCTCACGATGACCGAGGAGAAGTTCGTGGTGACGGTGGGTACGGGACTGTGAACTATTTCGTTCGAAAGCTGGGGTTCTACGCGATTGCCCTCTGGGCGGCGCTGACGCTGAATTTTCTGATTCCGCGCCTGCTCCCGGGCAATCCGGTGGACATCCTGCTGGCCAAGCTCCAGCAACGCGGCGGGATCGCCTCGCCGGCGGTGCGCCACTCCTACGAACTTCTCCTCGGCGGCAACAGCAAGGAGCCGCTCATCGCGCAGTACTGGGACTACCTCGTCAACGTGACCCACGGTGACCTGGGGGTCTCGGTGACCTACTACCCCACCCCGGTGATCCAGGTGATCAACACCTCGCTGATGTGGACGATCGTGCTCGTGGGCGTCGCCACCATCCTGTCGTTCCTGATCGGGGTGGGGCTCGGGGCGATCGTCGGCTGGAAGCCCGGCACGTGGCTCGACTCGCTCGTGCCGTCCACGACGCTGCTCGCCGCGGTGCCCTACTTCTGGCTCGCGCTCATCCTCGTCTACCTGTTCGCATCGACGCTGCACCTCTTCCCCTCGCAGGGCGGCTACGACGTGACCCTCGACCCCGGCTGGAGCGTGGCCTTCGTGCTCTCGGCCGTGAAGTACGGGTTTCTGCCGGCGGTCACCATCGTGATCGCCTCGGTCGGCGGCTGGCTCATGGGGATGCGCAACATGATGGTCTCCACCCTTTCCGAGGACTACATCCTCACGGCGCAGGCGAAGGGCCTCACCAACTCGCGGATCATGCGGCACTACGCGGCCCGCAACGCGATGCTGCCCTCGATCGCCGGATTCGCCATCTCGCTCGGCTTCGTGGTGTCCGGATCGATCGTCACCGAACAGGTGTTCTCCTACCCCGGCATCGGGTCGAAGCTGCTCTCCGCCGTGCAGAACAACGACTACGCGCTCATGCAGGGAATCTTCCTGTACATCACCCTGGCCGTGCTGGGGGCGAACCTCGTCGTCGACGTCTTCTACGGCGTGATCGACCCCCGCACCCGAGCGAGAAGCTGACCGGAGAGACGTCGCCATGACCAACCTGACCTCAACCACCGCGCCGGACATCGCCGCCCCGACCGTCCCCACTCGGGCGAGCGGCGCTTCCCGCTCCGCGTGGCGCTCCATGATCCCCACCCTCACCCCCGCTCTCGGCATCGGACTCGGGCTCACCGGCCTCATCGTGCTCTTCGGGGTGCTCGGGCCGCTTCTCGTGCAGGACCCCACCGTGATCCGCAACAGCGGGCTCGCCGGGCCGTCGGCCGACCACTGGCTCGGCACCACCCAGACCGGCCAGGACGTGTTCGCCCAACTGGCCTTCGCCACCCGGGGGTCGCTCCAGATCGGCCTGCTGGTCGGCGTGCTGGCGACGCTGCTCTCGGCGTTCTTCGGCATCTTCGGCGCGTACGCGGGCGGGTTCGCCGACGAGGCGTTTTCGCTCTTCTCGAACGTGATCCTCGTGATTCCCGGGCTGCCGCTGGTGATCGTGATCTCCGGGTTCGTTCCACGCGAGCAGCGCGGACTGTGGACGATCGCGGTGGTGCTGGCGATCACCGGCTGGGCGGCGGCGTCGCGGGTGCTGCGCGCGCAGACCCTCTCGATCCGCAACCGCGACTACGTGTCGGCCGCGCGGGTGGCCGGCGAGCGATCGTGGCGCGTGATCGGTGTGGAGATCCTGCCCAACCTGCTGCCCGTGCTCGCCTCCCAGTTCGTCTTCGCCGTGATCTCGGCGATCCTCAGCGAGGCCGGGCTGTCGTTCCTCGGGCTCGGAGCATCCAACTCCTCCACCCTCGGCAACATGCTCTTCTACGCCCAGAACGGCTTCGCCCTGCAGCTGCAGGCATGGTGGTGGTTCATCCCGCCGGGCCTCATCATCGCGCTGTTCGGCTGCGGGCTGTCGCTCATCAACTTCAGCATCGACGAGATCATCAACCCCAAGCTGCGCAACGTGCGGCTGTACCGCAAGCGCGACAGGCTCGCCCAGAAGACGGCGGCCCGCGCGAGGAAGGCATCATGACTCTGAGCGCGTCCGACACCGCGACCACGCCGGCGCCGGCCGAAGAGCGCGCCGTGCTGACGGTGAGCGACCTCACCGTCGTCTACGAGGTGGACGAGCCCGTGGTCGCGGTCAAGAATGTGAGCCTCACGCTCGCGCCGGGCGAGATCCTGGGGCTCGCCGGCGAGTCCGGATGCGGCAAGACCACGCTCGCCTACGCCATCAACCGACTGCACAAACCGCCGGCCCGCATCTCGTCGGGATCCGTGCTGTTCCACGACCGGGACGGGTCGCACCTCGACCTCCTCGCGCTGGAGGACGAAGACCTTCGGATGTTCCGCTGGTCGAAGCTCTCCATGGTGTTCCAGGGCGCCATGAACGCGCTCAACCCGGTGACCACGATTCGCGCCCAGCTCGAAGACGTGCTCACCACCCACCGGCCGGGCATGTCGCGCGGCGACCGACGCGCCCTCGCCGGGGACGTGCTCGAACGGGTGGGCGTCGACCGGGCGAGGCTCGGTTCGTTCGCGCACGAGCTCTCCGGCGGCATGCGCCAACGGGTGATGATCGCCATGGCCCTGCTGCTCGAACCGCAGGTGATGATCATGGACGAGCCGACCACGGCACTCGACGTGGTGGTGCAGCGCGATATTCTGCGCGAGATCGTTCGGCTGCGCGACGAACTCAACTTCGCCGTGATCTTCATCACCCACGATCTTCCGCTGCTTCTCGAGATGAGCGACCGCATCGCGATCATGCTCGCCGGCGAGATCGTGGAGCTGGCACCGGCGGCCGAGATCTACCGGTCACCGAAGCATCCGTACACCCGCAGACTGCTCGGGGCGTTCCCGAGCCTCACCGGGGCGCGCGGGGATTTCATCCGCACCGGCGTCACCGACGACCGCACGGAGGACAGATGACGAGCATCGAGGTGAAGAACCTGACGAAGAAGTTCGTGCTGAGACAGGGGCCCAAGCGAACCACCCTCACGGCGGTGGACCAGGTGTCATTCGACCTCGTCCCCGGCCGCACCGTGGCACTCGTCGGCGAATCGGGCTCCGGCAAGTCCACGATCGCCCGCATGCTCGCCCGCCTCGAGAAGCCGACCTCGGGCGAGATCACGGTGACCCTCGACGACAAGACACCGGTGCGAGGCTCCCTCTATCGGCGGCACGTGCAGATGGTGTTTCAGGATCCGTTCGCCTCCCTCAACCCGTTCCACACCATCGAGCACCACATCGCCCGCCCGCTGGTGATCCACCACCGCACGCGCGGGGCCGCCGAGACCCACGCCCGCGTGCTGCAGATGCTCGAGCGGGTGAACCTCACGCCCGCCGACGCGATCGCGGCCAGGCGCCCGCACGAGCTCTCGGGCGGGCAGCGCCAGCGGGTGGCGATCGCGCGGGCGCTCGCCCCGGGCGCCCAGGTGCTCATCGCCGACGAGCCGGTGTCGATGCTCGACGTGTCAATTCGGCTCGGCGTGCTCAACCTGATGGCCCGGCTTCAGCGGGAGGATCACCTCGCGGTGCTCTACATCACCCACGACCTGGCGACCGCGCGGCACTTCTCCGACGAGATCCTCGTGATGTACCGCGGTCGGATCGTCGAGCGAGGGCCGGCCGACGACGTGATCCTCACCCCGCGGCACGAATACACCAAGCTGCTCGCGCTCGCCGCGCCGGACCCGGAGAACACCGGCAAGCTGCTGTCGAGCGGCTCGATCGATCGATCGAGGATCGACAACTCGATCAGCTTCAACCACTACACGGGCGAGTGGTCGTCGGCGAACGGCACTCCGGTGCCCGCCCTCGCGCACTGACGCCGCACGACCAGAGACCCACAACCAAGGAGCGGTGTGTACCGTCACGCGATTGACCAGAACTGGACCCTGCGGGCCATTCCCAAAACGACCCCGGAGGGCGCCGCCGTCGAGGGGGTCGTCGTGCCGGCGACCGTGCCGGGCTGCGTACACACCGACCTGCTCGCGGCCGGTCTCATCGCCGACCCGTTCGACGGGGTGAACGAACGTCTGCTGTCCTGGATCGGACGCGCGACCTGGCAGTACGACTCGACCTTCGAGGGCGCGGCGCTCGCCGAGGGGGAGCGTTTCGACCTGGTCTGCGAAGGCCTCGACACGGTCGCCACCATCGTGGTGAACGGGGTGGAGATCGGCCGCACCTTCAACCAGCACCGCGGCTACCGGTTCGACCTGCGGGAGGTGTTGCTGCCGGGCGAGAACAGCATCACCGTGACCTTCGACTCCGCCCTCGACTACGCCGAGCGGATGTCGGAGCAGTACGGCCCGCTGCCGCACGTCAACGAGCATCCGTACAACGCCATCCGCAAGATGGCGGCGAACTTCGGCTGGGACTGGGGACCGGATGTCGTGACCGCCGGCATCTGGAAGCCCATCGCGATCGAGCGCTGGACGCAGGCGAGGATCGCCTCGGTGCGCCCGCTCGTGACCGTGAGCCCGGGGGCGGGCAGCGTCGCCGTGCACGTGGACCTCGAGAAGGCCGTGCCTGGCGAGACGACCGTCGTCGTGGACCTCGACGGCCGACGTGTCGAACAGGTGGTGGCCGACGGCGAGAACTCCACCGTGGTCACCGTCGTGGTCGACGACCCGAGCCTCTGGTGGCCGCGGGGGTACGGCGAGCAGCCGCTCTATCCGATCGAGGTGCGGCTTCTCGAGCCGAACGGAGACGCGCTCGACGCGTGGTCGAGCCGAATCGGATTCCGCAGCGTGCGGCTGGACACGACACCCGACGCCGACGGCATCCCGTTCACCGTGGTGATCAACGACCAGCCGATCTTCGTCAAGGGGGTCAACTGGATTCCCGGCGACGCCTTCGTGACCCGCCTCGACCGCGAGAAGTACGCCACGAGTCTCGACACGGCCGTCGCCGCGGGGGTCAACCTCGTGCGGGTCTGGGGCGGCGGAATCTACGAGAGTGACGACTTCTACGACATCGCGGACGAGCAGGGCCTGCTGGTCTGGCAGGACTTCCTCTTCGCCTGCGCGGCCTACACCGAGGCCGAACCGCTCTTCGGCGAGGTGGAGGCGGAGGCCAGGGATGCCGTCACCCGGCTGAGTCCGCACGCGAGCCTCGTGATCTGGAACGGCGGCAACGAGGACATCGTGGCCTACGCCGAGTGGGCCGGATTCCGGCAGCGGGTGGCCGGCGCCACCTGGGGCGACGGCTACTACACCGACCTGCTTCCCCGCATCGTCGCCGAGCTCGACGGCACCCGGCCGTATTCGCCAAACAGCCCGTACTCCTTCGGCGACTATGCCAGCCCTAACGAGCAGAACCTCGGCACCGTGCACATCTGGGATGTCTGGAACCAGAAGGACTACACCTCCTACGCCGAGTGGCGGCCGCGATTCGTCGCCGAGTTCGGCTTCCAGGGGCCGCCGGCGTGGTCCACGCTCACCTCGGCGGTGCACGACGAGCCGCTGCGGCCCTTCGGCGAGCAGATGCTCATCCACCAGAAGGCCGGCGAGGGAAATGCCAAGCTCGACCGCGGCCTCGCGCCCCACCTCCCGGTGCCGGCCTCCGGCGCCGAGTGGGACATCGACGACTGGCACTGGTCGACCCAGCTCAACCAGGCGCGGGCGGTCACCTTCGGCATCGAGTACTTCCGGTCGCTGCAGCCGCGGTGCGCCGGCACGGTGCTCTGGCAGCTCAACGACTGCTGGCCGGTGATCTCGTGGTCGGTCGTCGACGGCCACGGCCACGCCAAACCGGCCTGGTTCGCCCTGCGCAACGTGTATTCGGAGCGGCTGCTCACCATCCAGCCGGCCGGCGACGCGCTCGTTGCCGTGGCGATCAACGACACGGCGGCGCGCTGGCGCGGCGAGCTCGTGCTGGCGACGCGCGATCACCTCGGCGCGGTGCTGGCGCGCGAGACGATCGCGCTCGAGGTCGCCCCGCGAAGCAGTGCCACGTTCGTCGTGCCGGCCGCTCTGGTGCCCTCGGCCCCGGACGCCATTCTGTCTGCCGACGCGCCCGGCAGCCGTCGGGCGCTGAGGTTCGCGCACGAGGACGTGGCCGGCGGCCTGCCGCGACCCGAGCTGGGCACGATCGTGGAGGAGACGCCCACCGGTTACCGGGTGACCGTGCTCGCCCACAGCCTGCTCAAGGATCTCGCGCTGTTCCCCGACCGGCTCGACTCGCAGGCCACCGTCGACGAGTGTCTCGTGACCCTCTTCCCGGGCGAGACCGCCGTCTTCGAGGTGCGCACGACAACGCCCGTGGACGTGGGCCTGCTCACGGTCGGGCCGGTGCTTCGCACGGCGAACGACCTGTTCTGGGCGGATCCGGCAGCAGAGCGTTTCGACGAGCCGCACCTGGTGACGATCACCGTCTGACGGCCGCTACTCCCGGGGCCGCAAACGCACGTTCGGCAGCTCCGGGGCCGGCAGCGCCCGGCCGTCGTAGCCGCGCACGGTTCCGAAGCGGCCGTCTTCCCTGCCGCCGGCGATCACATCCGCCTGCCACTCCGCCCGGAACTGCACGATCTCCTCGTGGCTGCGCCCGATGAAGTTCCACCACATGACGATGCTCTCGCCGAGCGGCACCCCGCCGATCAGCAGCGCGCGAAGGGGCCGGTCTCCTGCCGTGATCCGGATGCTCGAGAGGCCCGGTTCGAGGTAGCCGAGGTGCGAGGCGGGCACCGTGGCACCCTCGAGGGTGGCCTCCCCGGCGTCGACGAGAAGCCCGTGCTCGAACCGGGGGTCGACGGGCAGGTCGACGGAGGCACCGGCCGGCAGGTCGAGCTGAGCGCCGACGAGCTCGGTGAACGTCGTCGCGGTCGACACCCGGCCGGCGAGGGCGCCGAGGAACACCCGCAGCACGGCGTCGCCGAACGCCGCGGGCTCCGGCACGAAGTGTTCGAAGAACGGCGCGTGTCCGCGACTCGCGTCGGGCAGGGCCACCCAGAGCTGGGCCCCGTGCAGCACGGTGGTCTCCGGCGTGGACAGCTCGGAGTGCGCGATGCCGCGGCCGGCCGTCATCAGGTTGAGCTCGCCCGGCCGCACCATGGCGTGGCTTCCCGCGCTGTCTCGATGCTCGACCTCGCCGGCGAAGAGCCAGCTCACGGTCTGCAGCCCGGTGTGCGGATGCGGCGGCACGACCATCCCGCCCCGCTCGGCCACGACATCCGGCCCGTAGTGGTCCACGAAGCACCAGGCGCCGATGAGCGACCGCTTGCGCTGCGGCAGCGTGCGGCGCACGGTCATGGCACGGGGACCGCCGAGGGGCACGTCCCGCGGCTCGAGGATCTCGACGCCCACGGTGAGCACCACCGGCGCCCGCTCGAACAGCTCGGCCGGGTGCTTCTCGAGGTTGCTCATGCGCAAATGCTACGCGCGTCAGTTCTCGTACACAGCCGAGCGATTCGCGCGGCCCCAGACCAGTGCCAACAAGAACAACTGCGCGTAGGCGACCCAGACGATGCCGCCGGCAACAGCCGAATCCGGGTTCAGTTTGCTCCCTGCGGTTGGGCGATCACCGGCCGCATGGACCTGCCGCGGCCCACGCGCCGACGGGCGCTCCCGCGCACCCGCCTCAGCCCGTCCCCAGACCGAAAACGCAGGAGATTCGGCGATGCATCGACCCGAGCGGCGCCGTGGGCGACCATTCGCCGCGATTCGCCTGCGTTTTTGGGAGCGGGTTTTTGGCAACCGGATGTTGCGCGGGCCCGCCGTCGGCGCCTTCGGGCGACGCGCGCCCCGCCGGCCGCATCCGGAGATCGAGTGGGCAAAGTTGCACTCAAACGGCGCCGGGAAGGTGCACTTTTGCCCACTCACGCGCGTATGGGCCGCGGTCGGGCCCACGAGGCCGATCGCATGACCGCTTAGGCACAACGGATGGCCCGGACCGCACGGTCCGGGCCATCCGTTGTTGTGCGGTTAGGCGATCGCCAGTCCCGTGGACGGACCGCGATCCGCGGACTCCTCGGCGAGCAGGAGCGCGAGTTGCGGCTCGCGGTCATCCGCGGCATCCGAGCTCTCGAGCTGCTCGACCTCGGGCTTCGCGTCGCCGGCCCCGTCGATCGTCGTGGCGAGCGGCTTCTCCTGCACGAAGAGCAGCAGCACGGCCGCCACGAGCACGAGCGGCACCAGGTAGAGGAAGATCGGCGCGAGCGACTCGTTGTACGCACCGACGATGATGTCACGCACGCCCTGCGGCAACGAGTTCACCACCGCCGGGGTGAGCGAGTTGGTGTTCGATCCGCCCGAGGCGCCCGCCGGCAGGTTGTCGGCCAGGCTCGCGGTGAGGCGGGAGACGAAGAGGCTGCCCACCACCGCCGAGCCGAGGGACGACCCGATCTGGCGGAAGAAGTTGTTCGACGCCGTCGCCGTGCCGACCTGCGACACGGGGAACGAGTTCTGCACGACGAGGATCAGGATCTGCATGCTCATGCCGAGCCCGAGGCCCATGATCGCGAGGTAGACGCAGATGATCCACACCGCGGTCGTCGCGAGGAGCGTCGACATCAGCGTGAGCGCCACGGCCACCAGGACCGTGCCGACCACCGGGATCGCCTTGTAGCGGCCCGTCCTCGACACGATCTGGCCGGAGACGACCGAGGAGACGAGCAGCGCCCCCATCATCGGGATCATCAGGAAGCCGGCCTGCGTCGCGCCCACGCCGGTGACCATCTGGAGGTAGGTGGGCATGTAGGCGAGCGCCCCGAACATCGCGACACCGGTGATGAGGCCCGCCGCGGTGGTCAGGTTGAAGTTGCGGTTCTTGAACAGGTGCAGCGGGATCACCGGCTCGGCGGCCCGGCGCTCGATCAGCACGAACGCGATGGCCGCGACCACCGTTCCGGCGATGAGGCCGAGGATCACGGGCGAGTTCCAGTCGTAGGTGTTGCCTCCCCAGGTGGTGAAGAGCACGAGGAAGGTGGCCGCGAGGGCGAGCACGGTCATGCCGGCGTAGTCGATCTTCGGCTTGCTCGCGGTGCCCTTCGGCAGCTTGAGGAAGAAGACCGCCGAGGCGATCGCCACGATGCCGAGCGGGATGTTCATCCAGAACGCCCAGCGCCAGCCGGGTCCGTCGGTGAAGAAGCCGCCGAGCAGCGGCCCGGCCACGGAGGAGATCGCGAAGACCGCTCCCATGATGCCGGAATACTTGCCGCGCTCGCGGGCCGGCACGACATCCGCAATGATCGCCTGGGCGAGGATCATCAGACCGCCACCGCCGAGGCCCTGGATGGCGCGGCCCACGATGAGAGCGGTCATCGATCCGGCCATGCCGCCCACGACGGAGCCCACGAGGAAGAGCCCGATCGCGGCGATGAACAGCCACTTGCGCCCGACGAGGTCGCCGAGCTTGCCGTAGACCGGCATCACGATGGTGGAGGCGAGGATGTAGGCCGTGGTCACCCAGAGCATGTGGCTCACGCCGTCGAGCTGGCCGACGATCGTGGGGAGCGCGGTCGAGAAGATGGTCTGGTCGAGGGATGCCAGCAGCATCGCGACCATGAGGCCCGCGAACACCAGCAGCACGTTGCGTCTGGCGGTCGGGGCGACCGTGGTGGTTGTCATGAAACTCTCTCCATTACTGTGCGGAGCAGGTCGACTGCCCGGGTGTAGTTCTCTTTGGGGTCGCCAGAGTCATCGCGCGGCCACTTCTTCATCGCGACGCGCATGGCGGCCAGGCAGACGCTGAGCAGGATCTGCGCGGCCTCGAGACGCTCCTCGGCGGAGTCCTCGGCGAAACCCTTTGTGGAGCCGAGCCAGTCGGCCACGACGAGTCCGAGGCGGTCCTCCATGGCGCTCACCCGCATGATCTGGCGGATGAGCAGCTGGGGATACTTCTCGAGAACGCGACGACGCAGGTCGCGGCTGTCGGCGATCGTCGAGTCGGACACCACCGAGTAGACGAGGGAGGCCACGTCGTGCAGCACGTCGTCGGAGCGGTGGTTGGACAGGTGCTCGATCGCCTCTTCGCTCACCTCTCCGGAGTCGATGCCGAGCACGGCATCCTCCTTCGACGCGAAGTAGTTGAAGAAGGTGCGGGATGACACGTTGGCCCGTCCGCTGATGGCGTCGACTGTGGCATTGTCGAGCCCGACCTCCAGCGCGAGTTCGGCGGCCGCGGCATAGATCGTGCGGAAGGTGGCGGCGCGCTTGCGCTCGCGGATCCCGACGTCGGCCATTTCGTTCATAAATGTATTCTTGCACATACTGCAAAATCACGCAATCTGCAAAATTGCGGGAGTGCATCCGCGCTGGCCCGCGGGCCGCATCGATCGTCCGCGGCATCCGTAGCTCGAGTGGGCAAAAATGGCTCCAAAAAGCACCGGGAAGGTGCACTTTTGCCCACTCACCGTGATTGCCGATATCTTGTGGGCTGGATTCGCGCCCGAGGGTGCGGATGAGCGAGAGCGCGGAGCATGAGCCGACGCGGGGCGTGGCGGCGCCCGCCCGGTCGCCGAATCCGGCTCGAGTGGGCAGAATTGGCGCCAAGAAGCGTCGGGAAGGTGCACTTTCGCCCACTCGGCGTAATTGCCGAGCGCCCGCCCGCGCCCGCGTCTCGAGCCCGGGCTACGCGACGACGAGCAACTCTCCGACCTCGCACTCGAGGGCGCGGCAGATCGCGGCGAGCGTCGAATAGCGGATGGCGCGTGCCCGGTCGTTCTTGAGCACCGAGAGGTTGACGATGCTCACGCCCACGAGTTCGCTCAGCCTGGTGAGTGTCATCCCGCGCTCCTCGAGCAATTCGTCGAGTCGGCAGTGGATGCCCGTGGCGTCGTCCATCACACCAGCCCCTCGGTGTCCAGCTGCAGCCGCTCGCCGTATCCGAACGCGAGGCCCACGAGCATCAGGCAGGCGCCGATGCCGAGAGGCGTGCCATCCACCACTCCGAGGATGGGCCAGAAGCCGCCGGTCGTCGCGCTGCCGTTGAGCTGGTCGGCAGTCATCCACGCGGCCAGCATGCCGAGGCCGCCGGAGACGAGGCCACCGATCAGAAGCAACGCGCCGGTGAGTGCGACGGTGAGGCCGAGGGATCGGCGGAACGCTCGGCCGCGAAGCAGCCGCCACGCGATCAGGGCCACGGATGCCGCGAACGCGGCCTGCGTGAGCACGCCGGCGACGCGCGCGATGGTGGCCAGCACCACCGTGCCGGAGTCGAGGCCGGAGACCACGACCGAGGCCGAGTCGTAGGTGCCGCTGATCAGGGTGGCGGTGCCACGGTCGGCGCCGGCGGGGAGCGGGCGATCCACCACCAGGGTCTGCGCTGTGGTGCCCGCCGCGAGGGACGTGACCACCGCGCCCAGGCCGAAGACGAGCGTGAAGAGTCCGGCGAGCACGGCGAGCACGAGGAATGCCCAGACGACGACGCGGGCGGCGGCGACCATCCATCCCGGTCCGGTCAGTTGGTCGGTCTGCAACATCTGATTTCCTAACGACAATCGATAACAACGATAATCGTTAACATAGCGCCTGGGATGCCCTGAGGCAACCTCCGAAAACGCAGGAGAATCGCCGCCAGACGGCACGGAATGACGCGCGCGGAGGCGTTTCGTGGCAGATCTCCTGCGTTTTCGGAAGGGTTTCGGAAAGATTTGGGAAAGGAGCCTGTGGATACCGTCACGCCTACGGCGAACAAGGGCAGTAAACGCAGGGTTGCCTCGTTACTCTCTCTATAACGGCGCCAACCCTGCACGGTGCCATAGGAGTCAAAATGTTCGAAAGATTTACCGACCGAGCCCGCCGGGTCGTCGTTTTGGCGCAAGAAGAAGCCAAGATGCTCAACCACAACTACATCGGCACCGAGCACATCCTGCTCGGGCTGATCCACGAGGGTGAGGGCGTCGCTGCGAAGGCCCTCGAGTCCCTCGGTATTTCCCTGGACGCCGTGCGCGAGCAGGTCCAGGACATCATCGGCCAGGGCCAACAGCAGCCCACCGGTCACATCCCGTTCACCCCGCGCGCCAAGAAGGTGCTCGAGCTGAGCCTGCGCGAGGCGCTGCAGCTCGGCCACAACTACATCGGCACCGAGCACATCCTGCTCGGCCTCATCCGCGAGGGTGAGGGCGTCGCGGCCCAGGTGCTCGTCAAGCTCGGCGCAGACCTCAACCGCGTGCGCCAGCAGGTTATCCAGCTGCTCTCCGGATACCAGGGCAAGGAGCAGGTCGCCGTCGGCGGCGAGACCCAGGCGGCGGCCCAGGGCGGCAGCCAGATCCTCGACCAGTTCGGACGCAACCTCACCCAGGCCGCGCGCGACGGCAAGCTCGACCCGGTGATCGGGCGTGAGAAGGAGATGGAGCGGGTCATGCAGATCCTGTCCCGTCGCTCCAAGAACAACCCCGTGCTGATCGGTGAGCCCGGCGTCGGCAAGACCGCCGTCGTCGAGGGCCTCGCCCAGGCGATCGTTCGCGGGGACGTTCCGGAGACGCTGAAAGACAAGCAGCTTTACACCCTCGACCTCGGTTCGCTCATCGCCGGAAGCCGTTACCGCGGTGATTTCGAGGAGCGCCTCAAGAAGGTGACGAAGGAGATCCGCACCCGCGGCGACATCATCACCTTCATCGACGAGATCCATACCCTCGTCGGGGCCGGTGCAGCAGAGGGTGCGATCGACGCAGCATCCATCCTCAAGCCGCTTCTCGCTCGCGGTGAGCTCCAGACCATCGGAGCGACGACCCTCGACGAGTACCGCAAACACTTCGAGAAGGATGCCGCCCTGGAGCGCCGCTTCCAGCCCGTTCAGGTGCACGAGCCGTCCCTGGCTCACACAATCAACATCCTCAAGGGGCTTCGCGACAAGTACGAGTCGTTCCACAAGGTGTCGATCACGGATGGCGCCATCGTGGCCGCGGCGAACCTCGCCGACCGCTATGTCGCCGACCGCTTCCTCCCCGACAAGGCCATCGACCTGATCGACGAGGCCGGCGCACGCCTGCGCCTTTCGATCCTGTCCGCCCCGCCGGAGCTGCGCGAATTCGACGACAAGATCGCCGCCGTCCGCGCACTGAAGGAAGGCGCGATCGAAGACCAGGACTTCGAGAAGGCAGCCTCACTGCGCGACGAGGAGAAGAAGCTGCTCGGTGAGCGCCTCCGCCTCGAAAAGCAGTGGAAGAGTGGCGAAGCCGGATCGACCGGAACAGTGGATGAGGGTGTCATCGCCGAGGTTCTCGCGGCGGCCACCGGCATCCCGGTCTTCAAGCTCACCGAGGAGGAGACCTCGCGTCTCGTCTTCATGGAGAAGGCACTCCACCAGCGCGTCATCGGACAGGAGGAAGCCATCGCGGCTCTCTCGAAGACCATCCGTCGCCAGCGTGCCGGACTGAAAGACCCGAAGCGTCCGAGCGGTTCGTTCATCTTCGCAGGTCCGACCGGTGTCGGTAAGACTGAGCTCGCGAAAGCACTCGCCGAGTTCCTGTTCGATGACGAGAACGCGCTCATCTCCCTCGACATGTCGGAGTACGGCGAGAAGCACACGGTCTCGCGACTGTTCGGTGCTCCTCCCGGATTCGTCGGATTCGAGGAGGGTGGCCAGCTCACCGAGAAGGTGCGCCGCAAGCCGTTCTCGGTCGTGCTGTTCGATGAGATCGAGAAGGCTCACCCCGACATCTTCAACTCGCTCCTCCAGATTCTGGAAGAGGGACGCCTGACGGATGGCCAGGGTCGCGTCGTCGACTTCAAGAACACCGTGATCATCATGACCACGAACCTCGGAACGCGCGACATCTCGGGCACCCCGCTCGGGTTCACCTCGTCTGCCGACACCGCCACCGGATACGACCGGATGCGCGGCAAGGTCGTCGAGGAGCTGAAGAAGAACTTCAAGCCGGAGTTCCTCAACCGTGTCGACGAGACCATCGTCTTCCCGCAGCTCACCCAGCCAGAACTCCTGCAGATCGTCGACCTGTTCATCAAGCGTCTCTCGGACCGGCTGATGGATCGCGACATGACCGTCGAGATCGGCCAGGCCGCGAAGGAGCACCTGATCCTCATCGGATTCGACCCGTCGCTCGGAGCACGGCCACTGCGCCGCGCGATCCAGCGTGAGGTCGAAGACCGACTGAGCGAGCGCATCCTCACCGGAGACCTGAACGCGGGCGACCACGTGCACGTCGACTACGTGAACGACGAGTTCGTCTTCACGACCGGGCGCCAGCCGGGCCGCGAAGCGATCGAGGAGCCGGTAGCAGCGATCGAGGCATAACAGTTCGAAACAGTGAAAGGGCATCGTGGGGAAACCCGCGGTGCCCTTTCCCTATGCTGGAAACGTGAACTTCTCCGTGCGGCCGGCTCGCACCTCCGATGTGCCGATGATGCAGCAGCTGGTCGAGCCGCTCGTGCAGCAGCGCATCCTGCTCGGCAAGGATTCGGTCGTGCTCTACGAGGCGATCCAGGAGTTCACTGTCGCCGTCGACGAAGACGGAGCGCTGATCGGATGCGGCGCGCTCCATGTCTTCTGGGAAGACCTAGGTGAGGTGCGCACTCTCGCGGTCGCGGCGGGATGGCTCGGCCGGGGGGTGGGAAGCACGCTTCTGCGAACCCTCGAGTCGGCTGCATCCACTCTCGGGCTCACCCGGCTCTTCTGCCTCACCTTCGAGGTCGACTTCTTCGAGCGCAACGGATACGTCGCCTCACCGCTCGCACTCGTCGACCCGGTCGTCTACGCCGAGCTGGTGCGCTCGCCGGATGAGGGTGTCGCCGAGTTCCTCGACCTCGCCCGGGTGAAACCGAACACGCTCGGCAACACGAGGATGCTCAAGCACCTCTGAGCACTACCCCCGAACAGGGGTGTTCGGGCACGCTTAACCCACTGTTCGCTTTCGCGGCGCTCTCCGCACACCGGTGTCGCGTTTCATGGGACCTGTTCATTGCATTGATGGGGGAAACACCATGGTCGGGTCATCCATTCGTCGCGGAAGGATCGTCTCGGCGATCATCGCCGCTCTCGCTCTCGTCGTCGCGCCGATCGCGGTCGGTACGGCGTCAGCGTCGACCGACGGTACCGGTGTCGTCATCAACGAGGTCTACCTCAGCGGCGGCAGCACCGGAGCGGCCTACGCGAACAAATTCGTCGAGCTCTACAACCCTGGTCCGACCGCCGTGAGCATCGCCGGCTGGTCGCTGCAATATCGCCCGGCGACGGGGGCGGGCGCGGCAACGGGCGTCGTTGCGCTCACCGGATCGATCGCGTCGAAGGGCTACTTCCTCGTACAGGGCGCGAGCAACGGCACGAGCGGCGCGGCGCTTCCGACACCGGATGTCTTCAGCACGCTGAATCCGAGCGGCTCGTCCGGCACGCTCATTCTGGCGAAGACCGCGACCGCGCTGACGCTCCCGACTGGTTCGGTCACGGCGAATCCGAGTGTGGCCGACCTGCTCGGCTATGGAACGTCGAACACGTTCGAGACGGCGGATGCTGCGGCTCCGGCCGGAAACACCGACGTGAAGTCCCTCGTCCGCACCGGTTTCGTCGACACCGACAGCGACCTCGCGGACTTCTCGCTGACGGCGACCATCACGCCGCAGGCTGCGGGTTCCGGGCCGGTCACCCCGCCAGCACCCCCGGTCGCTCTGTCGATCGCGCAGATCCAGGGCACCACCGACGTCAGTCCGCAGGTCGGCAAGGCCGTCACCACTACCGGGATCGTCACCGCCGCGTACCCTACCGGCGGCTTCAACGGGTACTTCATCCAGACGCCCGGAACGGGCGGCGCGGTCGATCTGGCCACCCACCCCGCGTCGGACGGCCTCTTCGTCTACTCGGCGAGTACGGCGGCATCCGTCTCCCTCGGAGAGTATGTGAGCGTGACGGGAACGGTGAGCGAGTTCGCCAACCTCACCGAACTCACGGTCGCGAATACCTCGGACCTCACCGAACTGGATGCGTCGGCAGTTGCGGCTCCGAAGCCCGCGACGGTGGAGTTCCCGGCAACGGATGCCCAGCGCGAGTCTCTCGAGGGCATGCTGATCGCGCCGCAGGGCCCGTACACGGTGACCGACAACTACTCCACCAACCAGTACGGCGAGATCGGCCTCGCGCACGACACGATGCCGCTCATCACCCCGACAGCGGTCGCGCCGGTCGGCAGCGCGGGCTACGCGGCTGTCATCGCGAAGAATGCCGCGCTGAAGGTGACGCTCGACGACGGAGCGAGCACCAACTACCTCTCGACGGCCAACCAGTCGAAGCCACTTCCCTGGCTGACGAAAGCGGCTCCGGTGCGAGTCGGAGCGCCAGTGACCTTCACGCGTCCGGTCATCCTCGACTACCGCAACGGGGCGTGGAAGCTGCAGCCGACGAGTGCGTTGACCCCGGATGACGCGGCGACCGTGCAGCCGGCGACGTTGGGCAACACCCGCACCAGTGCTCCGAACAGGGTCGGCGGCACCATCACGATCGGCACCTTCAATGTGCTCAACTATTTCCCGACGACGGGGGACAGCCGCGTCGGCTGCACCTACTACAACGACCGCGACGGCACCCCGATCACGGTCGCGAACAGCGATGCCGCGGGCTGCGGTGTGCGCGGGGCGGCGACCGAAGCCAGCTTCCTTCGCCAGCAGGCCAAGATCGTGAGCGCCATCACAGCACTCGGTGCAGATGTCGTCTCGCTCGAGGAGATCGAGAACTCTGCGAAAGTCGGACAGGATCGGGATGCCGCGGTCGCCACGCTCGTCGCAGCGCTCAATGCGGCCCACCCGGGAACCTGGAGCTACGTCCCGTCCCCGAAGGCAGTGCCGGCCATCGCAGACACGGACGTCATCCGCACCGCCTTCATCTACAAGAAGCGCGCGGTCGTTCCGGTCGGCGAGTCCCACATCCTGATCGGGTCTCCAGCATTCGCGGATGCCCGTGAGCCGCTCGCACAGGCGTTCCGCGCTCGGGGGTGGGCCGCTCTCGACCCGTTCCTGATCATCGCGAACCATTTCAAATCGAAGGGCGGAAGCGGGGCGACCGGCGACAACGCCGATACCGGGCAGGGTTCCTTCACGGGAGACCGAGTGCGGCAGGCGCAGGCACTTCTCACCTTCGCCGATCAGCAGAAGCGGCTTGCGCACACCGAGAAGGTCTTCCTCGTCGGCGACTTCAACGCCTACGAGTTCGAGGATCCGATCACGACGATCACGGCCGCGGGCTATGTCGACCAAGACCCGAAGACCGGCAAGCAGACGTATGCCTTCGGTGGAATGGTCGGGTCACTCGATCACGTGTTCGCGTCTCCCGCCGCCAATCGGGCGGTGACCGGAGTGGATGTCTGGAACATCAACTCGGTCGAATCGGTCGCCCTCGAGTACAGCCGTTTCAATTCCAATGCCCTGAACCTCTACGACGACAGCCCGTATCGCTCGAGCGACCACGATCCTGTCGTGCTCGGCCTCTCGCTCGGGTGGCCCTTCGGTGGCTGGTTCGGTCACAGCGAACGCTAAGGCCAAACACCCGCGCCAATACCGGCCTGTCGGGCGCACGGAAGTTACTCTTGGCCCATGTCGACGATCCGCAATCCGGTCGGACCCCAGGCGCCGCAGGTGTACTGGCGCCGCAGGTTGCTCGTGGCACTCATTGCGCTCGCCGTCATCGTCATCGTCGTGCTCATCATCGTGCGACCGGGCGGTGGTTCGACCCCGGCCGGTGCGTCGCCAGGGCCGTCGACCCCCACGGGCGCGTCGCCCGCAACCAACCCGAGCGCATCGTGCACTGACGCGAACCTGAAACTGCTGGCCGTCACCGACAAGAAGACGTACGCGGCGACCGAGCAGCCGAAGATCAGCATGAAGCTGACGAACACCGGCACTTCGGCCTGCACGGTGAACCTGGGCTCGACTAAGCAGGAGCTCATCATCACGAGCGGGGCAGAGAAGATCTGGGATTCCAAAGACTGCCAGACCGGTGCTGTCGACTCGGCGATCGTCATCAAACCGGGCGATGCGAATGCGGTGACGACCCCGGCGATCGCCTGGAGCCGCACCCGCTCATCGACGAAGACCTGCGCGTCGACGACTCTTACCCCGGTGACCGCCGGCGGCGCCAGTTACCATCTCGCCGTCCTGCTCGGTTCGCTGAAGCCGGCCGCGACCGCACAGTTCATCCTCAACTAGCCCGCGGATCGAGGTCGCTCTCGACAGCCGAGCATGACTTCGGTGGTCGAGCCCGTCGAGAGCCGGTGCTCTTCGGTGGTCGAGCCCGTCGAGACCCGCTGGTCGACCTAGAACTGCGGAACGTCGGCCTGCTCATCTTCGGCATGTGCGAACGCCTTCCGCAGTGCCTCCATGAGCACTCCCGAATCTGCGTCGAGCACCGTTGTGAATCCGAGTCTCCCCGCTTCGGCGATCCGCTGTTTCGCCTGTGAGACGGGACGGATCTCGCCGGCGAGGCTGATTTCCCCCACCGCTGCCATGGTCGCGGGGAATGCTTTGTTCCTGTACGCACTCGCGATGGCGAGCGCGATCGCCAGGTCTGCGCCAGGCTCGGTGAGGCGGATACCGCCCACCGTCGAGACATAGACGTCCGAGTCGCTGAGGTGGAGGTTCGCGCGACGCTCGAGCACCGCGAGGAGCATGGCAACGCGTGACGGATCGACGCCGTTCGTCACCCGCCGCGGGTTCGGGGCCGACGTCTTCACGATCAGCGCCTGCACCTCCACCGGCAAAGATCGGCGACCTTCGACCGCGACGGTGACGCAGGTTCCGCTGACCTGGGTGCGCATCCGCCCGGATCCGCGGGAGAGGAACAGGCCGCTCGGGTCGGCGACCTCGGCGATGCCGTCGCCGGTCATCTCGAAGCAGCCGACCTCGTCGGTCGGCCCGAAGCGGTTCTTCTGGGCGCGGACGAAGCGCAGCGCGGTCTGGCGGTCGCCCTCGAACTGGCAGACGACATCTACCAGGTGTTCCAGAAGGCGAGGACCGGCGATGGAGCCGTCTTTGGTGACGTGCCCGACGAGCAGCACCGGCAGGTTGCGGTCTTTTGAGACACGGATCAGCGTGGATGCGACCTCGCGCACCTGCGACGGCCCGCCGGCGAGCCCGTCGCTCAGCGAACTCGAGACGGTCTGCACCGAGTCGACGATGAGAAGTTGTGGATCGACCTGGTCGATCTGGCCGAGGATCGTCGCGAGGTCGGTCTCGGCCGCGAGAAACAGCTTGTGTTCGAGGGCGTTGGTGCGTTCGGCGCGCAGTCGCACCTGGCTCGCGGACTCCTCTGCGGTGACGTAGAGCACGCGCAGTCCGGTCGCCGCGGCCTTCGAGGCGACCTCGAGCAGCAGCGTCGATTTACCGACGCCGGGCTCGCCACTGAGCAGGATGGTCGCACCGGGCACGATGCCGCCGCCGAGCACCCGGTCGAATTCGGCGATCCCGGTGGGAAGGTGCACGCTCGACTCGGCCGAAACCATCGTGATCGGTCGTGCGCTGCGGGCTTCACTGATCTGCACCGGCTTCACGGCGCGGCTCATGCCCACGGATTCCGTGACGTCGACGACGGTGCCCCAGGCCTGGCATTCCGCGCACCGGCCCGCCCACTTCAGCGTCGACCAGCCGCACTCCGTGCAGCGGAAATTCGACGAGACGCGGGCCATTCCGTCAGCCTAGGCGAGACCACCGTCACCGACGTTCCAGCTCAGCGGGTGGCCGAATACGTGTCGGTGCTGCGCCTGTCGAGGAGAGGAAGGCGCCTGTCGACGAGGGGAATGAACGCGGATGCCCACACCCGGTAGCCGCGATCGTTCGGGTGGAAGAAGTCTGCCGCGACCTGGTTGAGCGCGTAGCGGGCACCACCCTGGCTGCGGGTCATCCGGTGCAGCGGCGCGACCTCGAAGCCCCGGGCATCCGCGAGTCTATGCACTATCGCGTTCGCAGCTCGAGCGCGTTTCTCGGCCGCGCCGATATAGAAGGCCGGCACCTCCGAGACGATCGCGTGCGAGGGAAGCGCATCGAAGATGATGGTGAGCTCTCGCTCAAAGCGTTCCGGATCGAACTCCGCCATATCGTTCGCGCCGATGGCGACGGTGAGGATGTCCGGGTCGAGCCCCGCGAGCGCCGGCAGTTGCGTCGCAATCGCGTCGCGCAGTCGGGCCCCCGACACGCTGAGGTTGACGACCCGCACGGTGCCGCCGGTGCGTTCACGGAGGTGGGTCGCGATCATTCCGACGTAACCGCGTCCCGGTCGGCTCGCCCCGATGCCCTGCGCCGCGGAGTCGCCGATCGCGACGTAGAGCAGGTCGCCCGACTCGTCGTGCTGTTCCTTCCACCACTTCGCGTTGAGGTGGAGAGTGGATGCGAGCCGGGCCCCGCCTGCTCGGCGTCGACGTTCGATCAGCGTCGCCCACGTGGCCACTCCGGCCACCGCGACACCCAGTGCGGCCAGCGGTAGTTTCTTCACGGGGATCCTCACCGTGTCGCACCCCGCGGTCATAGAGGAACCGCTGTCGTACAGGAACCGCGGTCGTAGAGGAACCGCGGTCGGCTCTGTACTAAGCTCTTCCCCGGAACCGTGTCCGAGCGGCCGAAGGTGCAACTCTCGAAAAGTTGTGTGGGTGAAAGCCTACCGTGGGTTCAAATCCCACCG
>NZ_JAYSJZ010000113.1:0-56494 GCF_043726815.1 Lacisediminihabitans sp. | reverse complement strand
CACTAAAGCAGCAGGTGCGCTCGGCTGTCCACGCCCCAACGCGGGGGTGTGGATAACCGGAGGGGTCGGGGCCTGTCTGGCGGTGTGGATAACGCCGGGGCGCGTGCCGCCGGTGACGTACCATCGCAGCAACGTTCGCCATCGACACCTCAGGCGGTTACCGACTATGCGCTGGGACAACCTCTTCGACGACCTGGAGGGTCAGCTCGAACAGGAGCTCAGCGCCGAGGAGGTCGACCTCCGGGCCGAGGAGGAACGGTTGCGCCTCGCCAGGATGAGCCTGCGCGACCGCCTCGTCGCGATCCGCGAGCACGGGTCGGCCGGGTCGGCGCCGATCCGGCTGCTGCTCGGCGCCGGCCGGGTGGTGTCGGTGGCACCGATGACCTTCGGGCGCGACTGGTTCTCCGCCGACCTCGTGGACGAGTCTCCCCGCCGGTCGCAGTGCATTGTGCCCATCGCGGCGATCGCGGGCCTGCTGCTCACCCGCGACCAGGTCGAACCCAGCCTCGGGGCGGCATCCGTCACCGAGTCGGGGAGGGGACTCTCCGGCCGACTCGGCTTCGGCTTCGTGCTTCGCGACCTGTGTCGCCGCCGGCGCCAGGTCGACATCGACCTCGCGGCCGGCACGCAGCACGGCACCATCGACAGGGTAGGCCGCGACCACCTCGATCTCGCCGTGCACGACCAGGGAACCCCGCGGCGGGAGTCGGCCGTGCGGCAGTTGCGCGTCGTGTCGTTCGCTCAGGTGGAGCTCGTGCGGTTGTGATCCCGGGCGCCGGAGTCGAACGAGTACTCCGGCGCGCTCGCCCACTCGGACTGGTGCCAGAGGCTCAGGCGCCTGGCCTCCTCGTACTTCGCCTGGATGTACGCCTCGAGTATCGCCCGTTCGATCCGCCAGTGGCCGTGGCCGCCGATCTTGATGGCCGGGAGCTCCCCCGAGCGAACGAGCGCGTAGGCCTGGCTCGCCGAGATATTGAGAATCTCCGCGGTGTCGGCGAGGGTGAGGAAGCGCGCGAGGCCGCCGCCATGACCGTTCGGGAGATCCACGCTGTTCATGCCTCGATTATGGGGGCGTGCCCGCCCGGCCGACGGCGGTGTGGATAACTTTCCCGGGCGCCGCCGAACGCCGTGACGATGGAGAAACGCACTGCACGATCACGAGCCGGGAGGTGGCGGATGCGCGCCAGAGGCAACTCACAACCGCGGGAACGCACCCCGCGGTCGTTCTGGTTCGACCCGCGGTTCGCGGTCGGCATCGTGTTGGTGCTGGGGTCCGTGGCCGGCGTGGTCGCCGTCGTCTCCACCGCGGACAGCAGCGTGCAGGTGTATGCCGCGCGGTCTGCCCTCACGCCGGGGGACAGGGTCGTCGTGGGGGACCTCGGCGTGAAGAGCGTGCGCCTCGGCGACCTGCGCGCCAAGTACCTGGGGGCGGGGGAGATCCCGGGATCCGGATTCGTGGTCACCCGCGCCGTGGCGGCGGGGGAACTCGTGCCTGCCTCCTCCGTGGGCAAGGCCTCCGGACTTCGGGTCGCCTCGGTGGTGGTGACCGTGCGGGGAGAGCTCGCCAGATCGATCGCCGCGGTCTCGGTGGTGGACCTGTGGTCGGCGCCGGCCACCGACAACAACTCCTTCGGGCCCCCGTCCGTGCTGGTCGCCTCCGCCACCGTGGTGCGGGTCATCGAACCGAGCGGACTGGTGGCGGACCGCGGTGGACGCTCGGTCGAGTTGCTGGTGCCCAGATCGAAGACAGCCAGGGTGCTTGAGGCGATCGCCAATCAGGACGCCATCTCCTTCGTGCCGGCCGGCATCCCGGCCAGGGGCTGACCGATGGTCCGCGTGGCGCTTGCGCTGCCCCTCGAGCTCGAGGACAGGCTGGCCGGCGAGCTGATTCGGCACGGCCACGAGGTGGTCGCCCGCTGCTCCAGCGCCGACGAGCTCGCGTCGGTGTTGCACGGAACGACGGCCGCGGTCGCCATCGTTGCGGCAGCGCCCCGGTACCTCAACCGCAGGCTGCTCACCGAGTCGGATGCCGCGGGAGTGCGGATCGTCGCGATGGCAGCAGCCGACGACGAACGTCGCAACGCCGCGACTCTGGACCTGAGCGAGGTCGTGGCGGCGTCGGCCGCCTGGCAGGAGATCGAGGACGTGATGCTCGGCGCCAGGCCGGGCGGCGGAGCGGCCGCGGTCGCCCAGCGTCGCGGGCAGGTGGTCGCGGTCTGGGGGCCGGCCGGTTCGCCGGGGCGCACCACAGTCGCGATCGCCCTCGCCGCGGAGATCGCCGCCGAGGGACACACGGTGGCGCTTGCCGACGTCGACACTCACAGCGGCTCGGTGGCGCCGGCGCTCGGGCTCCTCGACGAGGCGCCCGGCTTCGCCGCGGCGTGCCGCCTTGCCGGGGCCGACAGCCTTACCCAGCGCGAACTCGAGCGGATCGGCCAACGCTACCTCTCGCCGCGTGGAAGCTTCTGGGTGCTCACCGGCATCGGGCGCCCCAGCCGCTGGCCCGAGCTGTCGGCCGAACGTGTGGTCGGCACGATCGGTGCCTGCCGCGAGTGGGTGGATTTCACCGTGGTCGACACGGGGTCGAGCCTCGAGAACGACGAGGAGATCAGCAGCGACCTCTTCGCCCCTCGCCGAAACGCCGCCACGATCGCGGCTCTTCGCGAGGCCGACCAGGTGGTGGCGATCGGCTCCGGCGATCCGGTGGGCCTCTCCCGATTCCTGCGGGCCCACGTCGACCTGGTGGAGACGATCGAGACCGACCGGGTCGTGGTGGTGATGAACAAGATCCGCGCGAGCGCGATCGGACCGGGCGCGTCGTCCCAGGTGCGTCAGACGCTGCAACGATTCGGCGGGATCTCGGACCCCGCGCTCGTGCCGTACGACCGCGCGGCGCTGGACACGGCGGTGCTCAGCGGCCGCACCCTGTGCGATGTCGCGCCGAAGTCGGCGGCGCGGGTCGCCATCCGCCAGCTCGCCCGGGACCGCGTGCTTCCGACGCCGGAGCCGGCCAGGCGCCGGTTCGGCCGCGGATCCGACCGTCGTCGGCCGGCCGCCGGCTGACCGGTGCGCTCAGCGCGCCCCGAGCCAGCTCAGCAGGTCGGCCTTCCTCAGCCGTGACCAGCCTCGTCTGCCGGACTCGCGGGCTCGCGCACGAAGGGCCACCATGGTCCACCCCGGCGACGGCTCCCCGGTGGGTGTCTTCACCGCGCGCGGCTTGCGCGGGCGGGGCGGCACCACGCTCTTCTTGCGAGCAGGGGTCGGCGCGGAGGCCTTCTTCGCCGAGGCGCCCTTCTTGACGACGGCAGCCTTCTTCGCCGAGGCGGCCTTGTCGGGCGTCCTGTCCGCGGCCTTCTTGCCTGGCTTGGACTTCTTGTGCGGTTTTGCCTTCTTCGCCTTCGCGGCTTCCTTGGCGAGCTTCTTGGCTCGCTCCTTGTCCTTTGCACGCTGGATCTTGGCGTGCTCGTTCTCGCGAGCCAGCGCCGCCTTCGACTTCGTGCTGCTCGGGGCTTCGGGCGTGCCGCCCTTCTTCTCGCCCCGCTTGTCGGGCTTCGACAGCTTGTCGGCTTTCGACTTCTTGTCTGACTCGGATTTCTTCTCGGGCTTCGATGCCATGACATCCTCCTCGGGGCGGGCGCGACACAGCCCGTGGAGCCCCATTCTGCCCCGCGGCGCCCCGTGGAGGCGAGGTTTCCGCGATACTGCGCGTCGCGCCCCGTCTCGCGGACCTCGCTCAGCCCTGCAGAGGGATGACCTCGAGCCGCCCGTCGGGTCCGGCGACGAGGAGCACGCGCGTGCCGCTCACGCCGGCCAGGGCCGCGGTCACCCGCTCTGCCGTGGGTGCGGGGGAGGGGTCGGTCCGCACCCAGAGTGAGACCGCGGCGCCGGTGTCGTGCTCGATCACCTGCCGGAGGGGCTCCGCATCCGGGCCGCCGACCAGGATCACCCGGCCGATCGTGCGCGCCGAGCGCTGCACCGCCGGGGCCGCCGCCCGGTCGAGCCGCCAGACGGTGAAGTGGTAGCCGGCGGCGAGCCCGGTCGCCAGGAGCAGTCCGAGCGGCGCGCGCACCCGGTCGAGGAGGCTCTGCCCGGTGACGCTGTCGAGGGTGAACTCGAAGATGCGGAAGCCGATCACCAGGAGCGTGATGAGGGCGACCACGGCGCTCGCCCCGAAGACGGCCACCAGGTAGACCCGACGACCCGTCGATGCGCTTTCGGCCGCGCTCACCCGGGAGGCGGGGCGCCAGACGACCCACCAGAGCGGAGCGCCGACGACCAGGGCGCTGATGCCGCCGAGCAGGAGGCTGCGGGCGCCGGACTCGGTGAGCGGCGTGCCGATCGCCGCGAGAATCGAGTTGACGATCACCCCGAATCCGGATGCCGCCGCCGCGAGGGCGACGCCGGACGTCACGAGCCGGTTGGCGGCGCGAGTCGGCTCGGACGCGGCGGCGACTCGGCGGCGATAGTACGCCCAGACGAGCGCGCCAACGGATGCCGCGGCGACGGCGGTGCCGAAACGGTCGAGGATGGCGGCCACCGGTTCGGTGCGATCGAAGGCCACCCGCAGGAGCAGGAAGAGGGCCGTGGCGATGCCACCGAGGGTCAGCACCACGGCTCCGAACCCGTTGACGATCACGAGCACCACCGGGCCGAGTCCGGTGCGCCGCGAGCGCGCGTCGTCCCGCATCCAGTGCCACCACCAGACGACGGCGCCTCCCGCCGCCCAGACGAGCGCCTGCAGGGCGGGTCGCCACCACGGGTTGCCGACCTCGACGGCGGAGTCGAAGCCACGCACCACGGCGTCGAGCAGCGCGCCGAGGGCCGTGACGGCGCCGCCGACCCCGATCACGAGGCCGTAGAACGCCCCCAGCACCGGGGCCACGCCCTCGAGCCTCGTCGGTGACTTGGTGGCGCGGGCGGACATCCAGCGATGCCACACCCAGACCGCGCCCCAGGCGATCGCGGTGCCGAGGGCGTACGGCTGCCAACTGCCTCGCACGAGCGCGCTGAGGGTCTGGAGCAGAGCCGCCGTAAAGGTGATGAGTGCCACCGTGGACATGCCGGCCAGGTAGAGGCCCCAGGAGAGCGACGACCGCTCGGTGGCCACGGCCATCCGGCGCCAGAGCAGCCACCAGAGCACCGCGGCGAGCGGGCCGGAGACGAGGCTGAACGCGAGCGAGAGGGCGAGGCCGGCGACGTCGTTGGACGCCAGCCGGTAGTTGGCGGTGTCGAAGAGTCTCCCGAGCAGGCCGCTCACCCCGCTCGCGGTGATGGCGACCATGGCGAAGAGCAGCACGAACACGATCACCCGGCGCACCGACTGCTGCGGGCCGACCGCCCCCGCGGGCTGCGCGGTCACTTGTTCGACCCCGTGGGGCTGCAGACCGTGAGGATGGACGGCGCGGATTCGATGAGCCAGTCTCCGCCCTGCCTCACCAGCGAGAACACGTCCTCGTAGTCCGACTCGGAGGAGCCGAACGGGCCGTTGTCGAAGGATTGGGCGATGGACACCCTGACGTCGGCCGAGTCGGCGCGCACCTTGGTGGACACGAGCGTCACCCGGATGTTGTCGGTGAGAGGCGAGTCGAACCTCACGCAGCCGTCCCGGGTGGCCGGCACGAGGTATCCGGCGGCCTTCTTCTCGTCGCCGTCGATGACGGCGTTCGAGTACCGCTGAACCACGCCCTCGGGGCTCGACGCGTCGAGAAGTTTCGGCGCGCCTCGCGTGAAGACGACCACGAGGGCGATGACCACGATGACGGCGACGACGGCAAGCACGACGACGAGGGCGCGATCGGGTCTCGGTGGGGAAGGCTCCATGCGCTCAGCCTCACCGAGTGTGGCCGATTGCGCAATGGACGGACGGCACGACGGAGCCTCAGGCATTCCGCCGTAGGCTATTCAGCGTGTCGACCCTCTCTGACCTCGTGCTCGCCCAGGGACGCTCCGACGAAGCCGACGTCGAATGGCTGCACCTTCTCGTCGGCGACTGGCAGCTGCTCGCCGACCTCGCATTCGCCGACATCGTGCTCTGGGTGCCGACGCACGAGGGCAGTTTCGTGGCGGTGGCGCACGCGCGCCCGTCCAGTTCGGCGACGCTGTTCTATCGCGACTTCGTGGGCCAGCAGATCAAGCCGGAGTGGAAGAGCCAGGTGACCGACGCCTTCGAGTCGGCCCAGATCGTGGACTCGGCGAGTCCGGACTGGTACGAGGAGACGCCGACCAGGGTGCGCGCGGTGCCGGTGTTGCGCAGGCTCGCGGCGACGGGAACCGAGACCACGAAGCATCCGATCGCCGTGATCAGCCGCCACACCAACCTGAGCGAGGCGCGCACGCCGAGCCGCCAGGAGCTCACCTTCAACGAGTGCGCCAACGATCTGTTCGCGATGATCTGCGCCGGCGACTTTCCCGATCTCGGTGCACCGACCGGTCCCCGCCGGGGCGCTCCCCGGGCGAACGACGGCCTGCTGCGGCTCGACGTTGACGGTACGGTCACGTTCGCGAGCCCGAACGGACTGTCGGCGTTCAACCGCATGGGATTCGGCGGCGAGCTCGAGGGCGAGTCCCTCGCCGAGGTGACCACCTCGCTGCTCAAGGGCCGTCTCATCATCGACGAGTCGCTGCCGCTCGTCGTGACCGGGCGCGCGCCGTGGCGCACGGACATCGAGGCCAGGGGCGTCACGGTGTCGTTGCGTGCCATACCGATCCGGGATCGGGGCGAGCGCATCGGGGCGATCGTGCTCTGCCGCGATGTGACCGAGCTGCGCCACCAGGAACGCGAACTGATCACCAAGGACGCGACCATCCGGGAGATCCACCACCGGGTGAAGAACAACCTGCAGACGGTGGCCTCCCTGCTGAGGATCCAGGCCCGCCGGTCGCACTCGGACGAGGCCCGCGAGTCGCTCAACCAGGCGATGCGCCGGGTCGCGGCGATCGCGGTGGTGCACGACACCCTGAGCGAGGGCCTCAACCAGAACGTGGACTTCGACGTGGTCTTCGACCGCGTGCTCAAGCTCATCGCCGAGGTCGCCTCCACTCACAACACCAAGGCCCACCCCACCTTCACCGGGAGCTTCGGGGTACTGCCGAGCGAGTATGCGACGCCGCTCTCGCTCGCCCTCACCGAACTCGTGACGAACGCGGTCGAACACGGCCTCGCCGGTCGAGAGGGCAACGTGGAGATCATCGCGGAACGCACCGCCGAGACGCTGAGCGTTCAGGTGCGGGATGACGGCACAGGCCTGCCCGAGGGCAAGGTCGGCTCGGGCCTCGGAACCCAGATCGTGCGTACCCTCATCCAGGGCGAGCTCGGGGGCACGATCGACTGGCACACCATGGTGGGCAGCGGAACCGAGGTCACGATCGAGATCCCGCTCGCCTGGCTTACCAAGAGCTAGCCGGCACCAGTCGGTCGGCGCATGCGAACGCGCCACGCTTCGAGGAAGCGCGGCGCGGTCGGGTGAGTTCTAGGAGGCGCGGCGGGCGCGGGCGGCGCGACGCTTGAGCGCGCGACGCTCGTCTTCGCTGAGGCCGCCCCAGACTCCGGAGTCCTGGCTGGTCTCAAGGGCGTACTGGAGACACATTTCCGTGACGCTGCATCGTGCGCAGACCGCCTTGGCCTTGTCGATTTGGTCGACCGCCGGGCCGGTGTTTCCCACCGGGAAGAAGAGTTCGGGGTCTGCCGTGAGACAAGCGGCTTTGTCGCGCCAATCCATCGTGGGGTGCTCCTTTTGTTGCGTACACAGGGCAAGACAGCCCAATGCGAAGGTCCTGAGACCCAAGATTCGAGGGGATGAGATGAGAATTTGGGATGCGCCCCACGGCCCTGTGAGTGCAAATCAACCTCACATAGAATCTCATATTGGTTGTAGCAAATCAATAGTCGGATGGGGAATGAAGCTGTGAGCGAACCCAGAATGTTGCGCAGGCCGCCCCTTTTGGTACTGCTCGCCGTGGTGATCCTGCTCGAGTGCGCGCTCCTGGTGGCGGCGACCGTCTACCTCGTGGTCGAGTTGCACACCGCGCGTGCGGACTCGGTCGCCAGCGCGGTCGCGATCCTCGTTCTCACCGCCCTGGCCGCGGTCTGGCTCGGGGTGATGGCGGTGCACACGCTGCTCGGCAGGTCGTGGATCCGCGGGGGCGCCGTCGTCTGGCAGGTGCTGCAGATCGCCGTGGCCATCGGCAGCTTCCAGGGTGGTTACTTCTCCCGCGCCGACATCGGCTGGTGGCTCATCCTGCCGGCCGTGCTCGTGCTCGTGCTGCTCTTCACGCCGTCGGTGATCGCCGCGACGCGTCGCACGGAACAGGGTTAGTCGAGCCCGAGCTTCTTGCGCAGCGACGCCACGTGGCCGGTCGCCTTCACGTTGTACAGCGGGAGCTGGACATCACCGGTCTCGTCCACGACGAAGGTGGACCGCAGCGTTCCGGTGACGATCTTGCCGTACAGCGACTTCTCGCCGTACGCGCCGTAGGCGTTGTGCACGGCGAGGTCGGGGTCGCTCAGCAGGGGGAAGTTGAGGCCCTGCTCGGACTGGAACTTCTTGAGCGCCGGCGCCTCATCCTTCGACACCCCGAGCACCTGGTAGCCGGCCGACTTGAGCGAGTTGATGTTGTCCCGAAAGTCGCAGGCCTCCGTCGTGCAGCCGGGCGTGCTCGCCGCCGGGTAGAAGTACACGATCACTTTCTTGCCCGCGTAGTCCGCGAGGGAGACGGGCGCGCCATCCTGGTCGTTGAGGGTGAACGCCGGGGCGGTGTCGCCCGCTTCGAGCTTGACGGATGTCGACATTGATTCTCCTCGAGAGAGCCGGGTGGGGTGCTCACAATTCTACGGATCCGCGCGCAGATCACGAGCCCGACCCGGTTCCGGCGGCACGCCGGGGCCTCGGTTGGCGGGGCCGGCCCAGGCAATGCTAATGTTGACCTTCGGCTCGCCCCTTAGCGTGCGGGCCGCACGCACCTCTAGCTCAATTGGCAGAGCAACTGACTCTTAATCAGTGGGTTCCCGGTTCAAGTCCGGGGGGGTGCACCACACCATACTCGTGAACGGCACGGTCGCGCCGGTGTTCGACCACACGACCGAACGCACCCGGCTGAGGCTGCTGAACGCCTCGACCGCCCGCAGCTACGCGTTCGGATTCTCGGACGGGCGCGAGTTCACGATGATCGCCAGTGACGGCGGCCTGCTTTCCGCTCCGGTGCGCATGACCCGCATCCAACTAACGCCCGGCGAACGCGAGGAGATCATCCTGGACGCCACTCCCGGGGAGGCCATCACACTGCGGTCATTCCCGCAGCACCTCGGGCTGTCGAGTCGGCACGGGCTCGAATCCGGCGCCCACGACGAACTCGACATTCTCCAGTTTCGAGCCGCGGCCAAACTCGGCCCGTGGCCCGCGATTTCCGCCCGCCTGGCTTCCATCGAGCGACTCGCCGTGGCGTCGACCGCGGCCACGCGGCAGTTCGAACTGAGCTCGTTCCAGATCAATGGAAAACAGATGGACATGAAGCGCATTGATACCGTCGTGACCGTGGAGACGTCGGAGGTGTGGGAGGTCAGGAACGGCCACGGCACGCCGCACAACTTCCACATCCACTATGTCCAGTTCCAGTTCCAGATCCTCGACATGGGCGGGCACCGGCGCCGGAACTGGCGGGATGGAAGGACACCGTCTACCTGCCGCCTCAGACGAAGATCCGCCTCATCATGCGTTTCGGCGAGCACAGCGACCCCACCGTGCCGTACATGTATCACTGCCACATGCTCTGGCACGAAGACGTGGGGATGATGGGCCAGTTCGTTGTCGTTGAGCCGGGTCAGAACGTGGCTCCGGCCGAGGGCGGCCACCACGGCTGAGCACGGACCGGCCGAAGCGTCCCCGTCGACATCGTCTAGTCAGTAGTATACCCTGAGCAAAGTACTCTGAACAGAGTAATTGGAGGTGATGGTCGTGCGTGCTGTGTCGAATCCCTTGGCGCTTGCTGTGCTGGCGTGCCTGTGGGAACGCCCGATGTACCCGTACGAGATCACCACCACGCTGCGGGAGCGAAACAAGGAAGACAGCATCCGCCTGAATTTTGGTTCGCTCTATGCGGTGATCAAGGCCCTCGAGAAGAACGGATTCATCGTCGTCGACAGGGTCGAGCGCGAGGGAAAGCGGCCGGAACGCATCGTCTACGCGATCACCGAGGCGGGCGACCGCGAAACCACCGAATGGCTGCGCGAACTGCTCGAGGCGCCGGCCAAGGAGTACCCCGCCATCGAAACCGGACTCTCGCTCCTGCCGCTGCTGCCGCCGGCCGAGGTGTCGCACCTCCTCCGCGCGCGGCTGGCCAGCCTCGACCGGGACATCGCCGAGCGCGAAAGGTCGACCCAGGCCGCCCTGCTCCAGCGCCTGCCCGAGCTCTTCATGATCGAGTTCACCTTCAAGCTGGCGATGCTCAGGACCGAGCGCGAGGTGATCGCGGGATACGCCGACAGTATCGACGCCGGAACGCTCGGTGGCCAACAGACCTGGGCCCAGATGCATCGGCTGCTCGCCGAGGGGCACAGCAAGGCCGACGTGCTCAGGCGCCTCGGCGAGATCGTGGACGGGGAGGTGTCGAGCACCGCGTAGACCTGACAACACCACAAGATGGTGGCCCGGATGCTGGAACATCCGAGCCACCGAAACCCTGAGTCTCCCGCACGCGGGATCTGCGTCAACAGCTGCCTCAAGGCCCACTGCCAGTTTACCGCTGCGCAGATTGGGTCCGCGGGCATGCCCGTGATCGGGAGACTCCCTTTACGAAGGAGCCACCATGGCACACACGAACACCTCGCCGGCGTTGGAAGCCAGCGAACTGACCAAGACTTATCCGGGCGCTCGAGGCAAGCCGCGCGTGCACGCTCTCGATGGACTGAGCTTCGCGGTGGAGAGCGGAACCATCTTCGGGCTGCTCGGCCCCAATGGCGCCGGCAAGTCGACGACCGTGAAGATCCTCGCGACGCTGTCGCGAGCGGACTCCGGAGTCGCCACCGTCGCCGGGTTCGACGTTGCGCGGCATCCGGAGCGGGTGCGACGGGCCATCGGCTTCGTCGCGCAGAAGCAGGTGTCCGACCCGATGGACACCGGCATCGAGAACCTCGTGCTGGCGGGCCGGCTGCAGGGGATGAGCGGCAGGGATGCGAAGGCCCGGGCGCAGGAGCTGCTCGGTCGCTTCGCTCTCGGCGACGCGGCCGGTCGGCAGGTGAAGACATACTCGGGGGGAATGGCGCGCAAGCTGGACGTGGCGATCGGGCTCATGCACCGGCCCCAGGTGCTCTTCCTCGACGAGCCGACCACCGGGCTCGATCCGGAGGCTCGCACCCAGATGTGGGCCGAGCTTGAGACCATGGCGCGGGTGGAGCAGATGACCGTGCTCCTCACCACGCATTACCTCGACGAGGCAGACCGACTCGCCAGTCGGCTCGCGATCGTCGACCACGGGCGGGTGGTCACCGAGGGCACGCCGGAGGAGCTGAAGAACGCCCTGCACGGCGACGCCGTGATCGTGGAGCTCGCGCCGACGACCGATCTGGCCGAGGCGCTGCGCGTGATGGCTCGAGTCGACGGCCTGAGTGAGGTGGTCGTGGACGGACGCACCCTGCACGCCCGGGCCGACGTCGGCGCGATAGCCCTGCCACAGGTGCTGACCGCGTTTGACGACGCGGTGCTGAGGGTCGCGTCTGCCACGGTCGCGAGGCCGAGCCTCGACGACGTCTACCTGAAGCACACGGGACACGCCTTCACCACGAATTCGAGGATCGCAGCATGAGCAACGCACTCACCCACACCGCCGTTCTCACGGCCCGCCAGTTGAGGGCGTTCCTGCGAGTGCCCGGCTTCCTGGTGATGAACCTGATCCAGCCGATAATCTGGCTGCTGCTGTTCGGGCAGCTCTTCAAGTCGGTGGTCGCCATCCCCGGATTCAGCGGGGGATCGAACTACCTCGAGTTCCTCACGCCCGGCATCGTCATGATGATGGCGCTGTTCGGGGCGGCCTGGGCCGGAACGAGCTACATCCAGGACATGGATCGAGGGGTGATGGATCGATTCCTCGCCTCGCCGACGAGCCGGGGCGGACTCATCGTCTCGTCGATGCTCTACCAGGCGGTGCTCACCGTTCTGCAGACCCTCGTCGTGCTCGGGGTGGCCTGGCTCGGTGGCGCGCGTTTCGCGGGTGGGCCGGGCGGCATCCTGATCCTGCTTCTCGCCGCGGTGCTGCTCACGTTTGTCTTTGCGGCCTTTTCGAACGCGATCGCGCTGCTCGCCAGGCAGCAGACCGCGTTGATCGGCATCTCGCAACTGATCTCGTTTCCGCTGATGTTCCTCAGTTCGGCGATCATGGACACCTCTCTCTCACCGGAATGGGTGCGGAATGTCGCGCGGTTCAATCCGTTCGAGTGGTCGGTGATCGCTGGGCGTCAGGCGCTGCGGGCCGCTCCGGATTGGGCCGCCGTCTGGGCCAGCCTCGGCCTGTTGGCGGTGCTTGCGGTGGTGACGACCTGGCTGGCGACGCTGGCGTTCCGCAGCTACCAGCGTTCGGCCTGAGTCACGGAGTCACGGAGTCGTGGGCCACGGTGGTCGCCCGGGCGGGGTCTCGCTCGGGCGACCACCGTGGAGGCTAACCATCGTCGACGGTTCTCAGGAGGAATAGCGCCGTCATGGCGATGCGCGGGTCGGCGTCTTCGGTGAGCCTTTCGAGCGCGCGGTGTGAAATCGGGCCGGGCAGTTCGGCGAGTGCCTGCACGAGTCGGAGCCGGGCATCCGGGGCGGTCTCGCGACGGTCGAGCTGCTCCACAAGCAGGTTCGCGATCTGGTCGGCGAGAGCATTCTCGCTCGCGATCGTGCCGAGCCTTTCGGCGGCTTCGACGTCGTGGTCGCCGGCGGACACCATGCCGATGAGCACGGGGACCGCGCTGGCATCGCCGCGGGCACCCAGGGTGAGAGCGGCGTGCCCGCGGACCACAGGATCGGTGTGGGCCAGCGCTTCGGTGAGAAGGGCGGCGGCCTCATCGGTCTCGAGCTCCGCGACGGCGGCGACGGCTCGCTGTCGTTTCGCTGCCTCCGGCGAGTCGAGCGCGGGTGCCAGCACGGCCAGCGCGCCCTCGTGGGATCGCCGCAGCGCCCAGCGGAGCGCGCCGGCCACGTTCGGGTCCTCCTCCACAAGCAGGGCCTCGGCGAGAAGCCGCACGGGCGAGGTCGCCTCGTCGATCGCGGAGAGGGCGCTCTGCTGACGCCTCGATGGATCCTCCGAGTCCAGTCCGCGGGTCAGGGAGACGATGCGCAGCACGTCCGTCCACTCGGCGGGCTCGCTGGCATCCACCTGTCGCAGCCGCCGAAGCAGTTCCTCGTCACGAGTGATCCGTTCCTGCGTGTTGGCGATGAGTTCTCCCACGAGAGCCGACGGGCTGAAATGCGGATCGTCCAACGCGCGTCGCACGTCGCGCAGCGACATACCGAGCGACCGCAGACTCTCCACGAAGAAGAGGCGTCGGATGTCGGCGGGCGAGTACTCCCGGTACCCGCCCGTCGTCCGCCCCGTCGGCGTCACTATCCCCGCGGAATCGTAGTGTCGCAACATGCGGGCGCTGATGCCCGCACGTTGCGACACCTCACCGATCAGCAAGACCATCGGGGATGGTCGGTGCATTCTTCAGCGCGACGTAGCGCTTCGCCTCGAAGATCGCGGTGTCGAAGCCTTCGTCGGGGTCGTCGATGAGACGCTCCGTCGCGATCGCGTGCGCCTGTACGTGCTCATCCCCGCGACGGGCGGCGTCGGCCAAAACCGGCAGTGCCGCCTCCCCGAGGTCCACCAGCGAGCGGCTGAGGCTCAGCTGAACATCACGATCACCGCGCCCCAATCGCATCGAAAGCACGCGGGCGAGCTCCGCCTCGCCGCCCTCCGGCACGAGTGCGACGGCGGCACGCCAGGCGCTGCGGGCCACCTCCTCGTCGGAATCGTGCAGCAGCTCGGGGGTGATGGCGGTCCACCCGCGCGGGTCGCCGATCTTCGACAGCGTGTGAAGGGCCTGACTGCGTGCCTGGCCGTTCGCCGACCTCGTCTCCTCGATCAGCCGGGGGACCGTGATGGACGCGGGATGCCGGGTCAGCGACCAGGTGAGCATGTCGCGCACGTAGAAGTCCGGCTCGATCGCGCAACGCTCGACGAGCGCCTCGACGTAGTCGGGGTCCGGGTAGGTTCCGGCAGAGAGCGCGGCCTGCAGCCGCGCCGACGGGGGCGCGGCAACCAAGGCCTCGCGCAACCGCGTGTGGGCTTCGGTTCGATGTGCTGTGCTCATGGGAACACCTCCTGGGTTCAGCTAACACCTTCTCACCGCGTCAAGGTCAAGAGGCCCGGGGGGACCATCCGCTCAGGAGCGCGTCGATGGTCGTCTCGGCACAGATCCTCGCCACGGCATTCGTCATGGCTCCGTCACGCACGAGGGTGGCGATACCGTGGAGCGCCACCCATAGGCTGGCCGCGATCGCGCCGGGAGGCCCTTCCAGGTCTCCTCGGTCGATGCCGCGTTCGACGGCAGCCATGAGCGGGGCGGCCGGATCGCGCTCGCCGAGGGCTCCGCCGGGATCGAAGGTTTGAATGCCCTGGAACAGCACGCCGTACAGGTGGGGGTGGGCAGCCGCCCAGTCGAGGTACGTCGTGGCCAACAGCCGCAGGTCGTCGGGTGGGTTCGAGGTCGGGGGAGTGTTCGACAGGCTCCCGTAGAGGCTCTCGATCGCGACATCCCGGGCGGCGCCCAGCAGACCGTCCTTGTCGCCGAACAGGGCGTAGATCGCGGTGGTCGAGGCCGCGGCCTCGCCGGCGATCTGGCGCACGCTGAGCTGGGCCGGACGATGAGTGGACAGCAGTCGCACCGTCGCGTCGACCAGGCGTTGACGCACGGTGGCATCGTTCGTCACGGGGCGTGGCACAGGGGCCACGATATCCGACATCTTTTCAGAACGGTGTTCTGAAACCTGTACGATGGGGAACATGCGCACTGGTTCACTCCCAGCGTCGGCGATCGCGGGGGCAATTCTCCGATCCGTCGTCGCCGTCCTCCTTCTCGTCACGGTCTTCCTCGTCGCGCTCATCGCCAGCCAGGGAGCGGGCCGCGGCTGGGTGGCCTGGGCGGTGACCCTCGCGATTGGGCTCGGCGGCGGTCTTCTCGCCCGGTACCGCGGCACCGGGCGTCGGCGCTCCCGCTGGCGCTGGGCGCCGCTCGGCCTCGTCGCGCTGCTCACCGCGCTCGTGTGCCTCCCGACGGTGCCCGCAGGTCACGAGCCGCCGCGGGCGCTCCAGGGCGTTGCCACCGAGCGGTGGGAGCTCTCGACCGGCAGTCGCGTCGCCGTCTACCACTACCCGCCGCCCGCCGAGTCCGCCCGTCGCCCTGTTCCGCTGCTCTACCTGCATGGCGGGCCGATCCGCAGCATTTCGATGCTCGACCATCGCTTCCTCGCCGGTCTGGCCCACCGCGGGTACGACGTCTACGCCTACGAACAGGCCGGCGCGGGTCGAAGCGACCTTCTCGCCATCGACTCCTATTCGATTGATCGCGAACTGGCCGACCTGAACGCGGTCATCCGACACCTCGACCGCGGCCCGGTGGACGTCCTCGGATTCTCCGCTGGCGGATCGCTTCTCACTCGCGCCCTTGCGGATCCCGCGACCGAACCCAATCTGCACCGGGCCATCATCGCCGAGCCCGGCCCGATGGACGGCCCCACCGCGGCCCTGACCGGCCGGAAGGGAGAGCCGAACGCCGCCGGGATCGCCCCTGGCCTGTCGGGCCCCCGCTCGACTGCCTATCCTCGCTACGCCGCGGCATTCGGACTCCTGCGTCTCGGCCTTCTCCGCCCGGACAGCCAACTGGTGGCGCAGCCCGAGGCGCTGAACGCGTTCACCGCGGCGGACCTCGGCAGCGATACCGCCAGCGCGTACTGCGCCAGGGACGCTGACCGCCTACCCGTGGAAGACGATGCGGATAACTTCACCTTCAACGTGGCCGCCTCCACTCGCGTGCAGGACTCGATTCGCCGGTCCCCGTCACTGGCGGCGCACCTGGGCCGATCGACGACACCCGCCATGCTCATGATGGCGGAGTGTTCATCCCAGGTGCGCGCCTGGGAGACGACGATCATCCACGATGACCCGGCCCTGCGCCGAGTCCAATACCTGCCGGGCGTGGGGCATCACCTCTGGAACGGTCTCGACGACAACAACGAACGTGCATACGCGGTGATCACCGCCTTTCTCGACGGCCGCCCGGCCCCGTTGCCGAACTACCCCACGAGGGCGGACCTCCCCCGTTTCGCGAAGGAACGACGATGACGGCTGACGAGGAGGGGCGACCCGCTCGGCATTCGCGACGAGTCCGGATGCAGTGGCCTAGCTCTCGATAACCGCTCCCCGAGAGCCGCCGTACCCGGCCAGGCGCAGGAGCGGTATCGACAGAACCGACAACACCACTCCGAGCGCGGCGACGGCGACGAGGGCTCCACGCAGGCCCGTCCCGTGCGCCCAGAGTCCGACGTAGACCGGTCCGAGGAGGAATCCGACGTAGGAGATCGTGGTCACGAGAGCTGTCGCCCTGCCGCGATGGGCCTCGTCCACTCTTCGGGAGACGAGGCTGAGCATCGTGGGGTACAGAGCCGCCGTGCCGGCCGCGGCCAGGACGAGACCGAGGATCGCGATCGGGATGGTGGGGGACAGCGCGATGACGAGCGCGCCCCCTGCGGCGGCCACCGATCCGAGGAGCAGGATCGGGGTCTCGGAGCCCTGCCCAATGCGCCCCAGTGAGAACCGGGTGATGGCGACCACGGCGGCGAAGACGGCCGGCCCGAGGGAACTGATGCCGGGGCCGGCGCCGAGTTCGTCCTCCAGGAAGACCGCACCCCAGCTCTGGTGGGCGTTCTCGCTCGCGAACGCCAGCGCACCCAGCACGCCGACAAGCAGGAGCGAGGTGTAACGGAGGCGTACGCCGAGGTGGGCCGACGGCGGCCCGTGCTTCGTCCGGTGCACGGGGAGCCGCGCCGAGAGGGAGTGCAGAACGCTTGCGCTTGCGGCAACGGACAAGACGGCCACGGCGAGGAAGGGGGTGACGAGGGGTGCACCGATCCAGGAGGAGAGCCCCGTTGCAATGCTTGATACGACCACGAAGCTGGAGAACACTCCCCCCGATCGGATGATGATCGGATGCCCCGAGGCCTGCTCGGCACGGCCGGCGATCGAATTCATGGCGACATCGGTCGCCCCGCTGGCCAGCCCGACGATGCCCAGCCCGACACAGAGCACGACGAACCCGTGCGCCGTCATCGCGACCCCGAATCCGGCCACACCGAGCGCGACAATCGCTGCAGCAGCGAACCGAAGACCCCACCGGTCCAGCGCGCGGCCGGTGGCCAGCATGGCGGGCAGGGCGCCGAGGCCGACGAAGAGGAGGGCGACGCCCAGTTGCCCATCGTCGACCCCCGCCTGGAACCGCAGGCGGGGGACGCTCGCACCCCATGCCCCCCAGAAGGAGCCGAAGGTGGCGGCGGCAAGGTAGGCGGCCGACACCAGCTTTCGGACGGGCAGCGTTTCGGATGGCATCTGTGTAACGCTACACAGGTACGCTGGGGGTATGCAATCGCCCCCGCGCCGCCGTGCCACCATGAGCCAGGTCGCCGCGCGAGCCGGAGTGTCGGTGATGACTGTCTCCTACACCTACAACCGAGCGGATCGGGTGTCGGCCGAGAGCCGCGAGAGGGTGCTTCGGGCGGCCGCCGAGTTGGGATACGCGGGACCCGACCCCGCCGCACGATCCCTGCGCTATGGGAACACCCGCACGCTGGGGGTGATCCTCGGCGAGCACCTCACCTACGCGTTCGACAATCCGCAGGCGGTGGCCTTCCTGGCGGGCATCGCGGAGGTATGCGCAGATCGCGGCCATGGAATGCTGATCGTGCCCACTACCGGAGCCGACGATGACAGCCGCAGAGTGGCCGAGGCCGCCGTCGATGCGTTCATCGTCTGGACGACGACCGACGACAGCCCCGTACTCGATGCGGTCTCCGCCACCGGTCGACCCGCGGTCATCCACGGTGGGCCCGCTCGAGCGGGCTCCGCGGTCGTGAGCATCGACAATCGCGCAGCCGCCCGTGCCATGGGCCTGGAGACCTTCGCCGGCGCCCGTCGTCCCGCCGTCCTCAGCTTTCCCCTGGACGCCGAGCGGAAGACGGTGCTCGCCCCCGGCATCGACCCCGACACCGTGCGATTCCCGGTGACGCGACAGCGCCTGCTCGGGTACCGGGACGCCATCGAGACACTGGGGCTCGACTGGAAGGACGTGCTCGTGGGTGCCACCGCAACCAACGACGAGGGCGAAGCCCGGTCACTCGCCGAACGGATGCTCACGCTCGATCACCCGGTGGACGCGATCGCCGCGATGAGCGATGAACAGGCCATCGGCGTGCTGAAGGCAGCGGCATCCGCTCGGCTCGCGATCCCCGATGCGCTCTCCGTCAGCGGGTGGGACGATTCGACGGCGGCCGCAGCGAATAATCTGAGCTCCGTGGCCCAAGACCTGCGAGCCCAGGGTGCCTCGGCCGCCGGACTGGCGCTCGGGGACCGGGCCGACACCGACGCCGCCGAGTGGTCGGTGGTGGTCCGAACGTCGACCAGGAGTTCTCCTGCGAGGATGGGCGGATGACGGTTACCGGCCGGCCCTGGGAGTCAGCGCCGCCCGCGACGACCCGGCTGCAACTCCTCGTGGTGCCGATACCCGTCGTGACTACAGAATCGATCCGGCCCATCGTCGACGCGGCTATGCCCGCTCCGCCCTGGAGATCCTCCTCGCCACAGCGAGGGCCGACAGTCGCGTCAGCGTCGTGCGCGCGACCGTCAGCCCGGACAACACCGCCTCCCGGGCGCTGATCGATCAGTACGGGTTTCGAGAGGTCGGCGAGCAATGGGACGACGAGGACGGACTCGAGGTCATCCTCGAGAGAGACGCATCACACCAGGGCGGCTGACGCACGCCCGAAGCTCCCCTGAGACGCTCAACATCCCGCCTACTCCGTCACGGCGACGGGCCGGTAGCTCCGTGCGACATGGCGATCCGGTAGTCGATCCCCCTCGCCGAACAGCCTGTCGCGGAGACTCTGCCCGTGGACGTAGTCCTGCCGGAGTCGCCCGCGTCGACGGAGCACCGGCACGATCAGCTCGACGAAGTCCTTCAGCGTGTCGAAGCTGTGGTACTGCCGCAGGTTGATCCCGTCGATGCCCTCCTCGTCAAGCCAGCGCTCGATGTCATCGGCAACGTTCTCGGGCGTCCCCGCGCTGAAGAACGGACCCGACCAGGTGTCGTCGATCAGGGCCAGGAACTCGGCGATGGTCTTGTCCCGTGGCAGCGCGGCCGCCGCCGGGTGCTCGCTCTTTCCGTCGATCGCGAGCGCCTCGCCGATCGTCCTGTCGAGCGGATGGGCGAGCGCGTCGAAGGGAACGCTCGCGTGAACGAGCCGTCCGCGCGCGCTCGCGTGTTGCTTGTACAGCGCGAGCTTCTCATCAACCTCGGCCTGGGTGCGCGCGGTGATGACACCGGCCTGGACGAGGAACGCGACATCCGAGTGGCGGCGGCCGTTCTCGGCGGCGGCCGCCCGGGTCTCGGCGGCGACGCGGCGCACCTGGCTGCCGCTGGTGAACACCACCTCGGCATGCCTTGCGGCGCGGGCGATGCCGGCGGACGACGCCGTGGCGAGGAACATCACGGGAGTCCTCTGTCGAGACGGCTGGGACAGGTGCGGTCCGGCGACCGTGAAGTGTGCTCCGACGTGGTCGATGCGGTGCACCTTGGCCGGGTCGGCGTACACGTTGTTCTCGCGGTCGATGACGACCGCGTCGTCTTCCCAGGAACCCTCCCAGAGTTTGTAGAGCACCTCGAGGTATTCCTCGGCGATGTCGTATCGAGTGTCGTGGGGAATCTGGTCGTCCAGTCCGAAGTTGCGGGCCGCGTTCGGCAGGTAGGAGGTGACGACGTTCCAGCCGACCCGTCCGTCGGTGAGGTGATCGAGGGTGCTCATTCGGCGGGCGAACGCGAACGGCGGCTCGTAGCTTGTGGAGAAGGTCACGCCGAACCCCAGATTCTTCGTGACGGCTGCCATGGCGGGCACCACCAGCATCGGATCGTTGTTCGGAATCTGCAGCCCCTCCTCGAGGGCCGCCGCCGCGCTGTCGCCGAACACGTCGTAGGCGCCGATCACGTCCGCGAGGAAGATCGCGTCGAATCCGCCAGCCTCCGCCAGTTGGGCGAGCTCGGTCCAGTACCCGATCTCGTTGAAGCGATGCCGATTGTTGCCGGGGAGGCGCCACAGACCGTGGGTGATGTGACTGGCGCAATTCATCTCGAAGAGATTGAGGATCAGTTTCTTGGGTGCGGTCACCGGTGCTCCTTTGGGGTAGTGCTCAACCATTGCCACGGAAGTTCGGATTTCGCCACTTCATTACTCCCGCCTACGAATTGTGTCCCTGCGGCGTCGCATTGGACGCACCGGGTTGCGATTCCTGTTTCGGTGGTGCCTTCAGCCCACGGCATCACTCGAGGAGTCACAACACCATGCCCACGAAGATCTCCGCACTTCTCCCCGCGCTCGCGCTCGCGCTTGGCGCCGCCATTGCGCTGACGGGATGCGGCGCCGGATCCGCGGCCCCCGCCGGCACCGCCGGAGCGACGAAGGTCAATGGCGGAACCATTCAGTACGCCCACCAGCAGGAACCGTCGTGCGTCTTCGGCGGATGGATCGAGCAGGCCTACCTGTCGTACCAGGTTCTCGACAACCTGGTCTCGCTCGACAGCAACCACAAGGTCGTCCCCTGGCTCGCCGACTCCTGGTCGACGTCCGCCGACGGACTCACCTGGCGCTTCACCCTGAAAAAGGGCGTGAAGTTCACCGACGGCACCCCGGTGGATGCCGCGGCCGTCGCCTACAACTTCGACTACTGGCTCAAGGGCGGCAACAGCACCGCCCAGGTCTGGCTCGCCGGGTACTACTCGTCGGCGCGGGCCGTGGACGCGCAGACGCTCCAGATCACCCTGACCGCCCCCTATCCGCGTCTCGCGGATACTCTCACGCAGGGCTATTTCGGCATCCAGTCGCAGCATGCGCTCACCACGCGCACCGCCGCGCAGAACTGCGAGGCCCCGATCGGATCCGGAGCGTTCATCGTCACGAAGTGGAACCGCGGCCAGAACATCCTGCTCACCCGCAACACGAACTACACGTCGGCTCCGGCGAACGCGCGGCACACCGGCGCACCGTATGTGAACGCGATCGACTGGAAGTTCGTGCCCGACGCGACCACCCGCGCCGCGGCCCTCAAGTCCGGCCAGGTCGACGCGATCTACGACGTTCCGTCCATCGAGTGGTCGACGCTGAAGAGCGGGGGATTCCAGCTCGAGCGGTACGTCACGCCCGGTCGCCCGCAGCAGCTCACCTTCAATCTGAGCCGCGCGCCGTTCGACGACGAGAACGTGCGCAAGGCGTTCGCGTACAGCCTCGACCGCGAGGCGATCGTGAAGACCATCGGACGCGGAGTGATCCCGTTCGAGGGCAACGGCGGCGTCAGCAGGACCACCCCCGGCTACAACACCGCCGCGGCAGACGAGTACTCCTCCGACCCGGCGAAGGCGAAGTCGTTGCTCGACGCCGCGGGATGGACGGGGCGCGACAAGGACGGCTACCGCACCAAGGACGGCACGACGCTCGAGGTCGTGCTGCCCTACGGCGCCGGCTCGATCATCAACGCGGATGGCGCCGCCATCCTGCAGGGCATCCAGGAGCAGGCGAAGGGCGTGGGCTTCAAGGTCACGCTGGTGCCGGTTCCCCAGAGCGAGCTGTTCGCGGGCGCGTACTCCAAGCCGACGGAGAAGGACCTGTCGGTGGGGTACTGGACGGCCGTGACCTCCGGAATCCTCTACGTCAACTGGAGGCAGAGCACGGCGACCGCACCGAACTACAACAACGCGGCGTTCGTGAACCAGCCCGAGCTGGAGAAGATCATCCTGGCCGCGAACTCGGAGTCGGACGTCTCGAAGCAGAACGCGCTCTACGCGCAGGCGCAGAAGTACATCGCAGACCACGCCCTGGCGATCGGCGTGTACGACCGCCTGAGCACACTGGCGGTGTCGCCGAGGCTGAAGGGCGTGTGGCAGGAAAACGCGCAGGGAGGGCCGGTGTTCGATGACGCGTACTTCGTCAAGTAGTGTCCGCCCCGCGGCCCTTCGCCTCGCACGCCTCGCGGGAGGCAAGCTCGTCAACGCTCTCGTCGTGTTGCTCGGCGCGGCGACCGCGGCCTTCGTGGCGCAGGCGTCGCTCCCCGGCGACCGCGCCACGGTCATCCTCAACATCCGCGCGGGCCAGGCGATCCGCCGCACCGCCGCCGAGCTCGCGCAGATCAACGCGGAGTATGGGCTGAATCACCCGCTGATCGCGCAGTACTTCGACTACATCCGGGGGCTCGTCACCGGCAATCTCGGCGTCTCCTACCAGCAGTATCGGCCGGTGGCACAGATCATCGCCGAGCAGATGGGGCCGACGATCATGCTCTCCCTGACGGCCATCGCGCTGTCGTGGGTGATCATGATCCTCTGGGTGACGCTGACCGCCGGTCGGTCCGCCCGGGTCAGTGCGATCGGGTCGGTGGTCGACACCACGGCCGCGGGGCTCCCGCAGTACTGGCTCGGCATCATCCTCCTGCTCGTCTTCGCGCTCGGACTGGGGTGGTTCCCCGTGATCAGCGGCAACAGCATCGCCGGGCTGCTGCTGCCCGCGCTTACCCTGGCGATCCCGCTCGCGGGATTCATGGGCCAGGCGACGCGGGCGGAGTTCGAAAACTCCCTCGAGCAGCCGTTCGTGATCTCCGCCCGGATGCGGGGGATGGGGGACTTCGAGGTGCGCCTTCGCCACGTGCTGAGGCACTCGGTGCTCCCGGCCGTCACGCTGTCGGGATGGGGGCTCGGCGCGACGCTGTCCGGCGCGGTCGTCGTCGAGACGGTGTTCTCCCGGTCCGGCATCGGCCAGGTTCTCGTGACCGCGGTCAACTCGCAGGACCTCCCGGTGGTGACCGGAATCGTCGTGCTCATCGCGACGCTCTACGTCATCGCGAACCTGCTCGTCGACATCGCCTACGTGCTCATCGACCCGAGATTGAAGACCTCATGACATCCCTCCTCGACCGCACCGGAATGCTCTCGCCCCGACGCGTCAGGGCGATACCGCTCGGGCTCATCGCCTCCGTCGTGACGGTTCTGCTCTTTGCGATCGCCGTGGCGTTTCCCGGGCTGATCGCCACGCACGGTCCGTTCGCCCTTCACCTCGAGGAGTCGCTGCACCCGCCGTCCCTCACCTACTGGTTCGGCACCGACGAATCGGGTCGGGACCTGTACAGCCGCGTCGTCTACGGCACCGGCCAGTCGCTGCTGATCGGCCTGGGCGCGACCGGGGTGAGCCTGTCGCTCGCGGTGCTGCTCGGGTCGATGGCCGCGCTGTCGAACCGATTCGCCGCCGGGGTCGTCAACCGCGTCATCGAGGTGCTGTTCTCCTTCCCCACGCTGCTGCTCGCGCTCCTCCTCGTTGCCATCCTCGGCCCCTCGATCCTCACCCAGATCGTCGCGGTGGGCGTCGGGACCGCGCCCGGGTACGCCCGCATCATCCGTGGCCAGATCCTGTCGGCGAAGAACTCCGGCTACGTCGAGGCGGCCATCTCGCTCGGGCACAGCCGAGGCCGCATTCTGCGGCAGCACATCATCCCCAATGCCCTCCGCCCCCTGGTCGCGATCATCGCCCTGTCGGTGGGCCAGTCCATCGTCTGGGCCTCGAGCCTGTCATTTCTGGGTCTCGGTGTCGCGCCACCCTCGCCCGAGTGGGGAGCCCTTCTCGACAGCGGTCGTGCCTACATCTCGCAGGCGTGGTGGCTCACCGTGATCCCGGGGCTCGTGATCGTCTCGCTCGCGCTCGCGGCCACGACGCTCGGCACGTACATCCAGAAGGCACTCGAGAGGGGCGAAAAATGACCGGAATCGTGGAGTCGACGCGCGCGGAGCGTGTCGCGAGTCCTCACCCGCGCGAGGGGCGACTGCGCGTGTCGAACCTCACCGTGAGTTTCCGCCGCGGCGGCAGGGAGCACCGCGTGGTCAACGACCTGTCCTTCGAGCTGGAGCCGGGGGAGTGCATAGCCATCGTCGGAGAGTCCGGATCGGGCAAGAGTGTCACCGCGAGGACGATCGTCGGCCTCACCGGCGGTCGCTCCACCGTGACGGCCGACGAGATCAGCCTCGATGGCGAGAGCCTGATCGGCGCGACCGCGCGGCAGTGGCGCTCGATCCGTGGGCGCCGCATCGGCTTCATCCTGCAGGATGCGCTGGTTTCACTCGACCCGCTGCGTCCCGTCGGCCGGGAGATCGATGAAGCGCTCCGGCTTCACCACTGGGGAAACCGTGCGGAGCGGAAGAGGAAGGTCATCGACCTGCTCGACTCCGTCGGCGTGCCGAACCCGCAGAATCGTGCCAGACAGCGACCCGACGAGCTGTCCGGCGGCCTGAGGCAGCGCGCGCTGATCGCCTCGGCTCTCGCCCTCGACCCGGAGATCATCATCGCCGACGAGCCCACGACCGCCCTCGATGCCACCGTGCAGGCGCAGGTGCTCTCGCTCATCGCCGACATGAAGTCGCGCGGGGTCTCGGTCATCCTGATCAGCCACGACCTGTCTGTGGTGGCCCAGCTTGCCGACCACATCCTCGTGATGAGGGGCGGGCACGTGCTGGAGGCCGGCGCGGCGCATCAGGTTCTGCACGATCCGCGGCACGAGTACACGCGGAGCCTGATCGACGCCGTTCCGAGCGAGCACACTCGCGGGAGGCCTCTCGGCGCGCCGGTCGAGATCGTCGCGACCCCTCATCCGCCCAGGGTCGCCGAGGAATTCGCCGACTACGACGGCCCGGTGCTCGAGGCGAAGAACCTCGTCAAGCGGTTCCCGACGCCCGATGGCCGCGTCGACGTCGCCGTCGACGATGTGTCCTTCACCCTCGACAAGGGGAAGACCCTCGGCATCGTGGGGGAATCGGGGTCGGGCAAGAGCACGACCGCGAGGCTCGCCCTTGCCCTGACGCGGCCGGATGGCGGTTCGGTGACGTTGCTCGGCCGGAACTGGACGACGATCGCCGAGCCGCGACGCCGTGCCCTGCGGGGGCGGATCTCGGTCGTCTACCAAGACCCGCTGAGTTCCTTCGATCCGCGCTGGAATGCCGAGCGCATCCTGCTCGACAGCCTGCCTGCCGAGCTCGACGGAGATCGGCCGGCGCGCCGAGTGCGGGTGCGCGAGCTGGCTGGCCTGGTCGGACTCCCCGAGGATGTGCTCCGCCGCTTCCCCCTGCAGTTGTCCGGCGGTCAGCGCCAGCGCATCGCCATCGCGCGGGCGCTCGCGCCGTCGCCCTCGGTCATCGTGCTCGACGAGGCCGTCTCGGCGCTCGATGTCTCGATCCAGGCGCAGATCCTCGACCTTCTCGTCGAGCTCCAACGGCAGCTTGAACTGAGCTACCTGTTCATCTCCCACGACCTCGGGGTCATCAGCCACATGAGCGACCACGTGCTCGTGATGAAGGATGGCGCGGTCGTCGAGCGGGGAACCCCCGACCAGATCTTCAACCACCCCCGGCATCCATACACGCGGCAGCTCGTCAGCTCCGTGCCCACGCTGGACGACTGACCACCTCACCCGGAAAAGAGACACACAGATGACCACACGGCCCCTGCACTTCAACGCGTTCGTCATGAACACGGCAAGCCACATCCACCATGGGCAATGGCGACGCCCCGACGCCGGCCAGGTGGAGTTCAACGACGTGACCACCTGGATCGCGCTCGCCCGACTGCTGGAAGAAGCCAAGTTCGACGGCATGTTCTTCGCCGACGTCAGCGGACTCTACGGAGACTCGGACGCCGACTTCGACGTGTATGTGCGCGAGGGACTTCAGATTCCCAGCAACGATCCCATCGTGCTGCTCGGTGCGCTGGCGGTGAGCACCACGAACATCGGCCTCGCGCTCACGTCGAACGTCGCGCAGAATCATCCGTTCAACTTCGCCCGCCAGGTGTCGACCCTCGACCACATCTCGAATGGGCGGGTCGCCTGGAACATCGTGACCGGCGTGCAGGACAACGGAGCGCGCAACTTCGGCCTGCCGCGCCTCACCGACCACGCCGAACGGTATCGCTGGGCCGAGGAATATGTCGACGTCACGTTCAAGCTCTGGGAGGGGTCCTGGGACGACGGCGCCCTGCTGAAGGACAGGGAGGGCGGTTCCTTCTCCGATCCCTCGAAGATCCACAAGATCTTCCACGTCGGTGAGCGCTATTCCGTCGAGGGCCCGCACCTTCCGGCGCCCTCGCCCCAGCGCACGCCCGTGCTCTATCAGGCTGGCTCGTCCGAGTCAGGGCGCAGGTTCGCCGCGCGCAACGCCGAGGCCGTCTTCATCATCGCGCCGACGCCGGCGATCGCCCGCGAACAGATCACGCAGACCCGTCAGCTGGCCGTCGAGTTCGGCCGCAACCCCGACGACATCAAGTTCTTCCAGGGGCTGAGCTTCGTCATCGGTGACACGGAAGAGGAGGCGCTGGCGAAGGCGGAAGAGTACGAGAAATACGTGAGCGTGGACGGGTACCTCGCCCACTCGGCCATCGTGGACAAGACCGGTCGCGTCTACGACCCGGAGACCCCGATCAGGGATGTCGACAGCAACAGCGCGAAGGGATTCCTCGAGTCGGTGGCCAAGCACATCACCGACCGGGAGCCCATAGTGAGGGACCTCGCGATCACTCGATCGCGCAGCACGCGCATCGTCGGAACGCCGGAGCAGATCGCGGACCGGATCCAGGACTGGCAAGACGCGGGGGTGGACGGCATCAACGTCATCAATTGGGTGCTCCCGGGCTCATTCGCCGAATTCGCCGACAGGGTGCTTCCCGTGTTGAGGGCGCGGGGGCTGGCCCAGACCGAGTATTCGGAGGGCACGCTGCGCAAGAAGCTCTTTGGCACCGACACGCTCAACGAGCGTCACCCGGCAGCGCGCTACCGTGGCGCGTTCGCCAACACGACAGGCTAGCGAGCGCATCTCGTAGGCTCGGAGCGTGGAATTCCCCCAGTCAGACCGGCTCACCTTCCGAAAAATGACCGATGACGACCTCGACGAGATGGCCGGCCTGCTCGGTGACCCTGGGGTGATGGCGTATTACCCGCGACCCAAGAGCGTCGGGGAGGCCCAGGCCTGGATCGACTGGAACACGTCCAACTACGAGAAACACGGCTTCGGCCTGTGGATCATCGAGACCAGGTCTGGTCAGTTCGTGGGCGACTGCGGTCTGACCTGGCAGGCCGTGAACGGGCGCCCGGAACTCGAGGTGGGCTACCACGTGCGGCCGGAATCGCAGGGCCTCGGCTACGCCACCGAGGCGGCGGCCGCGTGCCGCGACTTCGCCCGCGACGTTCTGAAGGCACCGCACCTGGTGGCGATCATCCACCCCGACAACGTCCCGTCCCGACGGGTGGCCGAGAAGATCGGCCTGCAGTTCGAGGAAGACGATCACGGCGGATCGATCGCGGTGCGCTCGGTGTACGGTTCCGAACTCTGACGGCCCCGAGCGAGTCAGCCCCGTTGCAGCTTCCGCCAGCCGCCCGCTCGGTTGTTCGCGATGATGCGCCGGAACATCTCGGTCAGGGCGGGCGCGTTGATCGGGTCGCCCCGTCGATAGGACACGGTGCGGGCCGTCTTGTTGTCGTGCCCGGCGGTGATGATCCCGTGGGGATCCGGCACCATGCCGCCGTCGTAGAGGAACACGTTCACGTGGTCCCTGGCCGCCAGCAGCGCGCACACGTTCCCGTGAAGCACGAAGTACGGCTGGGTCGTGCGCTTGATGGTCTCCTCGACCTCCGGATCCGCGTCGTGCACGAGCGTCCGCACCTCCTGGCAGATGAGCCGCTGCCACTCCGGCAGCCGCTCGATGTAGGCGTCGACGCGCGGGTCGGATGCCCACTCGATCGGATTCACCGTGGTCACCGGCTCATTCTGCACCTCATCGTCGTGCGGCCGATAGCGTGACGGGTATGAACTGGAGTGCCGGGAGCGTGCCCGCCTACCTGAAGCGGTGGGACGTGCACCCCGACGGTGAGGCGATGTCGACCCCGTCGAGCTGGCTGGTTCCTGGCCTCTGGCGCGACAGGCGCGTGATGCTCAAGGTTGCCAGGGTGGAGGAGGAGGCGCGGGCCGGACTCGTTCTGGGCTGGTGGGATCGGGCGGCGGTCGCGGTGCATGAGGTCGACGACCGCGCGGTGCTCATGGACCTGGCCACCGGCGATCGCGACCTCGCGCGGATGAGCCTGGACGGCCTCGACGACGAGGCCACCATCATCCTCTGCCAGTCGGTGTCCGCCCTGCACGCCGTGTCCCGGACGAAGGCACCGCCGCACGACGTGATTCCCCTCGCGCAATGGTTTCGCGGCCTGATCGACCCCGCGACTCGGGCGCCCGCGATCCCCCGGGGCCCCGCCATCGAGCGGGCGGCCGCCATCGCGCGGGATCTGCTCGAGGCGACCGGCGAGGAGGTCGTGCTGCACGGCGACATTCACCACGCCAACGTGCTCGACTTCGCCGGGCAGTGGCTCGCCATCGATCCGAAGGGGCTCATCGGTGACCGCGCCTTCGACTACGCCAACATCTTCTGCAATCCGGACACCGCGACGGCCATCGCGAACTTTCCCCGGCGGCTCGCGATCGTGAGTGAACACTCCGGGATCGATCAGCAGACGCTGCGATCCTGGATCACCGCCTGGTGTGCCCTCTCCGCGAGCTGGACAATGGAGAGCGGCGGAACACCGTGGACCGCACAGGCGATCCTGGCGGAGTTCGGGTAGCCGCAGCTGGGGCATCCTCGTAAATCACGGCAATGCCAACTAGGGTGAAAAAGGTGGAGTCGTCGCACGGGTGACCGCAAGGATGCGGAGATTGCAGCTGACATGTTCATTCTCGACGAAGAGCAGCAGGACCTGGTCGACGCCGTTCGGGACTTCGCGAACCGGCAGCTCGCCCCGCACGCCGTGGAGTGGGACCAGGCCAAGTTCTTTCCGGTGGACGTGCTGCGCCAGGCGGGCGACCTCGGGCTCGGCGCGATCTATGCGCACGAGGATGTCGGCGGGTCCGGCCTGACCCGCAGCGACGCGGCCCTCATCTTCGAGGAGCTGGCGAGAGGCGACACGACCATCGCCGCCTACATCTCCATCCACAACATGGTGGTCTGGATGATCGACCAGTTCGGCACGGACGAGCAGCGCCGGCGCTGGATCCCGCCGCTGGCCACGATGGAGCAGCTCGGCAGCTACTGCCTCACCGAGCCGGATGCCGGATCCGACGCCGCGGCGCTGCGCACGACCGCCGTCCGCGACGGCGACCACTACGTGCTCAACGGCGTGAAGCAGTTCATCTCCGGTGCCGGTGCGTCGAGCGTCTACCTGGTGATGGCGCGCACCGGCGAGCCCGGCCCGCATGGAATCACCGCGTTCGTGGTGCCCGCCGGCACCCCCGGGCTGTCGTTCGGCCAGAACGAGCGGAAGATGGGCTGGAACGCCCAACCCACCCGCCAGGTGATCCTCGAGAACGTTCGGGTGCCGGTGGACCACCGCCTCGGCGAGGAGGGGGGCGGGTTCGTCATCGCGATGAAGGGGCTCGACGGCGGTCGCCTCAACATGGCCGCCTGCTCCCTGGGCGGCGCCCAATGGGCGCTCGAGCGCACCGTCGATCACCTGCGCACCCGCACCGCCTTCGGCGGGCCGCTCATCGACCAGCAGGCGCTGCTGTTCCAGCTCGCCGACATGGCCACCGAGCTCGAGGCGGCGCGCACCCTGCTGCGCCACGCCGCGAGTTCGCTCGACCGGGGAGACCCGGATGCCGTGAGCCTGTGTGCCATGGCCAAGCGCTTCGTCACCGACGTGAGCTTCACCGCCGCGAACACCGCGCTGCAGCTGCACGGTGGCTACGGCTATCTCGCCGACTACGGCATCGAGAAGGTGGTGCGGGACCTCCGCGTGCACCAGATCCTCGAGGGGACGAACGAGATCATGCGGCTGATCGTCGGACGGGCGATCGTGGAGGACGCCCCGTGAGCCCCGACGATGCGACGCTGGCGGCCGAGCCGCCGGTGCTCATCGAGAGGCGCGGCAGGCTCGGGCACCTCATCCTCAACCGGCCGCGCGCGATCAATGCCCTCAACCACGACATGGTGATAACCCTCCAGCGTGTGCTCGACGAGTGGGCCCAGGACGATGGCGTGGACACCGTTCTTCTCACCGGACGCGGTGAGCGTGGCCTCTGCGCGGGCGGCGACATCGTCTCCATCTATCGGGATGCGCTCGGCGGAGGATCGGAGTCTGTGCAGTTCTGGCGCGACGAGTATCGCCTCAACCTGACCATCGCCCAGTACGCCAAGCCGTATGTGGCGATCATGGACGGCATCGTGCTGGGCGGCGGCATCGGGCTGTCGGCGCACGGCCGGTTCCGGGTGGTCACCGAGCGGTCGTCGGTGGGGCTCCCCGAGACCTCGATCGGCTTCACCCCGGATGTCGGGGGCACCTGGCTGCTCTCCCACGCCCCGGGGGAGACCGGCACCCATCTCGCACTCACTGCGGGGTCGGTGGGAGCCGCCGACGCGATCGCGATCGGGCTCGCCGATCACCTCGTGCCGGCCGATCGACTCCCGGAGCTCGTGGAGGCCCTCGAGCACGTCGACGCGCGGTCCGCGATCGACGCCGCCTCCGTCGTCCCCGCGGCATCGGCCCTGCTCGCCGGCCGCGAATGGATCGACGAGGCGTACTCGGCGGACGACGTCGAGGAGATCCTGCGGCGGCTGCTCGCCTCGCCGGTGCAGGCGGCCCGGGAGGCCGCCGCCACCATCGCCTCGAAGTCCCCGACCGCTCTCGCGGTGACCCTCGCCTCCCTGCGCGCCGCCCGCCGGCAGCCCGACCTCGCGGCGACGCTCGTGCAGGAGTTCCGCGCCTCCGTGCACGCGCTCCGTTCCCACGACCTCGCCGAGGGGATCCGCGCCCAGGTGGTGGACAAGGACCGCACCCCGCACTGGCGGCCGGCGAACCTTGCCGGCGTCACTCCGTCGGCGGTCGCCGCCTACTTCACCGAGCCCGCCGAGGGAGACCTCGTGCTCGGTGCGCCCGCATCACACGCCACCGCGTCGACTACCCGACGCACCGGAAAGGAACACGCATGACCGCTTCAATCGCCTTCATCGGCCTGGGGAACATGGGCGAGCCGATGGCCGCCAACCTCGTGGCCGCCGGCCATCACGTCACCGGGTTCGACCTGGTGCCCGCCGCCCTCGAGGCCGCCGCCACTCACGGGGTGGCCATCGCCGCGACGGCGGCCGAGGCCGTGGCGACCGCCGACGTGGTGATCACGATGCTTCCGAGCGGTACGCACGTGCTCGAAGCCTACCGGGGCGGCGGACCAGGCGGGGGGCTCCTCGCCGCGGCCGGGGCCGGAACCCTCTTCATCGAATCGTCGACGATCGCCGTCGACGACGCCCGCGCGGCCCACGACCTCGCCGCCGAGGCGGGTCACCGCAACATCGACGCCCCCGTCTCCGGCGGCGTGATCGGAGCGATCGCGGGCACCCTCACCTTCATGGTGGGGGCGTCGCCCGCCGACTTCGAGTCCGCGCGCGGGATCCTCGAGACGATGGGCGGCCGCGTCGTGCTCTGCGGTGAAGCGGGTTCCGGGCAGGCCGCGAAGATCTGCAACAACCTCATCCTCGGCGTCTCGATGATCGCGGTGAGCGAGGCGTTCGTGCTCGGCGAGAAGCTGGGTCTCACCCACCAGGCCCTGTTCGACGTCGCGTCGGCCGCCTCCGGGCAGTGCTGGGCCCTCACCACCAACTGCCCGGTTCCCGGCCCGGTGCCCGCCAGTCCGGCGAACCGGGACTACCAGCCCGGATTCGCGGGGGCGCTGATGGCCAAGGATCTCGGGCTCGCCGTCGAGGCGCTGCACTCGACCGGGGTGGAGGCCGAGGTTGGCTCGCTCGCCGCGGACATCTATCGAAAGTTCGCCGACGAGGGCGGGGCGGGGCTCGATTTCTCGGCCATCATCACCGTGATCCGCGCGCGGTCAGAGGGAGCGGCGGCATGAGCGACTACGAGAACATCCTCGTCGAGGTCACCGGGCGCGTGGCCCTCATCACCCTGAACCGCCCCAAGGCGCTCAACGCGCTCAACGAGGCGCTCATGAACGAGGTCGTGCGCGCCGCGGAGTCCTTCGACCGCGATCCCACCGTGGGCGTGATCGTCATCACCGGGTCCGAGCGGGCCTTCGCGGCCGGGGCGGACATCCGCGAGATGGCGTCCCAGTCCTACCAGGATGTCTATCTCGCCGACTGGTTCGCGGCCTGGGATCGGTTCGCGGCGGTGCGCAAGCCGATCATCGCGGCGGTGGCCGGCTACGCGCTCGGCGGCGGCTGCGAACTGGCGATGCTCTGCGACATCGTGTTCGCCGCCGACACCGCGAGCTTCGGGCAGCCGGAGATCAATCTCGGCGTGATCCCCGGCATCGGCGGATCGCAGCGGCTGACGAGGGCGATCGGCAAGGCGAAGGCGATGGACCTCATCCTCACCGGCCGGTCGATCGGCGCGGCGGAGGCGGAGAGCTGGGGAGTGGTCGCGCGGGTGATCCCGGCCGATCGCCTCCTCGAGGAGACAATGGACGTGGCCAGGGCGATGTCCGAGAAGTCCTTGCCGGTGCTGATCGCGGCCAAGGAGGCGGTGAACCGGGCGTTCGAGAGTTCCCTCGCCGAGGGCGTGCGATTTGAACGGCGCAGCTTCCATTCCGCCTTCGCCCTCGACGACCAGAAGGAGGGCATGGCGGCGTTCCTCGAGAAGCGGCAGCCCGTCTTCCGGCACCGCTGACCGGCGCTCCTACCGCGTGACCGAGCCCGTGAGCGAGGCGATGGAGCGCAGCACCACCGGTTGCGCCGCGAACCAGGCCACGGTCATCAGCACGACCGTGCCCGCGAAGATGCCGAAGCCCAACCAGCTCTCGTCGTTGCGCACCGCGTACATGTGGTTCAGGTTGCGCAGGATGCCCGTCGCGAAGACGAGAATCACGTGCACGATGATGAACGCCACGAAGAAGAGCATCACCGGGTAGTGCACGGCCCGCGCCACCCCGATGGGGTAGGCCGCGCTCAGCCGCTTCGACTTCCAGGCCGGCGACATCCGCAGTCCGGTGAGGAGGGCGAGCGGGGCGGCGATGAACACGACCACGAAGTAGGTGATCAGCTGCAGCGCGTTGTAGTTGACCCAGCCGCTCTCCACCGGCCAGTCGAACGAGGCGTACTGGATCGCGGCCGACACGGCGTTGGGGAACACGCTCCAGCTCACCGGCACGATGCGCAGCCACTGCCCGGTGGAGAAGATCAGCACGTAGAACAGCAGGCCGTTGAGCACCCAGAGGGTGTCGAAGCTGAGGTGAAGCCAGAGGTTCAGGCTGATCTTGGTCGGCGGATTCTTGGTGCGGATGATTCCCGAGTTGTTGCGCTTCCAGAACATGGTGGGGCGCTTGACGGTGCGCACCTGCCAGCCGGAGCGGATGATGAACAGGATGAAGAAGGCGTTGAGCCCGTGCTGCCAGGCGAGCCAGGCGGGGAAGCCCACCGGCGCGCCGGCCGGAAGCGTTGTGGCCCCGGGGAAGTCGGTCATGAACGACTGGACCGCCGGCAGTGCGCGGATGCCCCGCGCCGCGAGCACGAGCAGGAACAGGGCCACGAGCACGGCGGGGACTATCCAGACGAGCTTGAACCACCGGCTCTTGGCAAACGCGGAGAGCCGGCCACCGGCGGTCGTCAACTGGTGCCGCTTCGTTTGCCGATGGCGTCGATGAGCTGCGGGACGACGGTGAACACGTCACCGACGATACCGAAGTCCGCGATCTCGAAGATAGGGGCGTCGGCGTCGGTGTTGATGGCGACGATCGTCTTCGCCGTCTGCATTCCCGCCCGGTGCTGGATCGCTCCCGAGATTCCGAGCGCGACGTAGAGCTGGGGCGAGACGGTCACGCCGGTCTGGCCCACCTGGGAGGTCTGGGGCACGTAGCCGGCGTCCACGGCGGCGCGCGAGGCACCCACCGCCGCGCCCAGGGCATCGGCCAGCTGCTCCACGAGCACGAACTTCTCCTTGGACTGCAGGCCTCGCCCGCCGGAGACCACTGTCGCCGCCCCGCGAAGATCCGGGCGGTCGGAGGCGGGGGGCAGCGGACGCATCGACTCGATCACGGTCGAGCCGCGTCCGTCGACGTCGAGCGCGACGGTGTCGACGGTGGCCTGCTTCGCCTCCGCGCGGGCCTCCATCGCGCCCTGCCGCACGGTGATGACGACCGGACCGCCCTCGACCGTCGACTCGACGGTGTACGAGCCGCCGAAGACGGAGTGGGTGGCGACGATGCGGTCGGCGTCCGCGCGCACGTCCACGGCGTCCACGAGCAGTCCGGCGCCGACCCGCACCGCGACGCGGGCACCGGTCTCGCGTCCGTCGATCGAATTGGCGACCAGGATCGCCGAGGGCTCGAGGGCGGTGAACGCCGCCGCGAGTGCCTCGACCTGGGGGGTGAGGAGCAGCGACGACAGGCTGTCGGTCTCCGCGACGTACACCCGCCCGGCGCCGAGCGAGCCGAGGCTCTCGGCCAGCGTGGTGGCCGAACCCGGCGCGGCGGCGACCACCGCGACGGGAGTGCCGAGGCGGGATGCCGCTCCCAGCAGCATGGCGGCGCTCGCGCCGACGGAGCCGTCGGGCGCGGTCTCGATCAAGACCAGAACATTCGACATGGGGGTGCCTTCCTAGATCAGGTGCCGGGCGGCGAGGAATTCGGCGAGCTCGACGCCGGCGGTGCCGTCGTCGACGATCTGTGTGCCGGCGGAGCGGGCGGGCCGTTCACTCGTGGCGAGAACGACGGAACGCACGGGGGATGCCGCGGCATCCGCCCCCAGGTCGTCGAGCGACCACACCGTGACGGGCTTCTTCTTGGCGCGCAGGATGCCCTTGAAGTTGGGGAACCGTGCCTCGGCCGTGCGCTCCGTCACGGAGATCACGGCGGGGAGGGGCGCTCGCACGGACATCGTCCCCAGCTCGGTCGACCGCTCTCCGGCGATCGAGTCGGGGGTGATGGCCACCGAGTCCAGGTAGCTGGCCAGCGGCACGCCCAGGTGTTCGGCGACCAGGGCCGGCAACACGCCGCCGCGACCGTCGGTCGACTCGTTGCCCGCGATCACGAGGTCGTAGCCCAGCTTCGTCAGAGCCGCGGCGATGACCCTCGCGGTCCAGGCGAGATCGGCTCCCGCCAGACGGCCGTCGAGGATGTGCACCGCGGAATCGGCGCCCATCGCGAGGGACTTGCGCAGCATGTCCTTGGCCGAGTCCGGCCCCATCGTGAGGGCGACGACCTCCGCGTCGTTGGAGTCCTGATAGGCGAGTGCCGCCTCGAGGGCGCGCTCGTCGATCTCGTCGATCACGGCCTCGCTTCCGCCGCGGTCGAGCCAGCCCGTGTCGAGGTTGAGCCTGCGCTCGCCCCAGGTGTCAGGCACCTGCTTCACCAACACGACGATCTTCACGATTAGTCTCCTGCTCCTTTGCCGGGGGCCGCGCACAGCGACTCTCATTCTTTCAGTAGTAGTCGCGTTCGGGCCGAATCGGTGCCCCGTAGTCGATATCCGAGTGTGGTTCGAGGCTGCCGCAACGCTACACGTGAGACTAGGTACAACGTCCTTTGGCTCCGTACGGTGTCGGAGGTACTCTGACGAACGTGAGCAATTACCGACCTCCAGTCTCCGATCTTGCCTTCGTCCTCGAACATGTCGTCGGGTATCCCGATGTCGCCCGGTTGCCGGGCTACGAGCATGCCGACCTCGACACCGTGGTCGAGCTGCTCGAGCAGTGCGGCGACTTCATGGCGAACGTCGTCGCGCCGACCAACCAGCCCGGCGACGTGGAGGGCGCGCGACGCGAGCCGGATGGCTCGGTCACGACCCCCGCGTCGTTCAAGGCCGCCTACCGTCAGTACGTTGACGCCGGATGGGGCTCCGTGCCGTTCCCGGAGGAGTTCGACGGCGGAGGATTCCCGTGGTCGGTCGGCCTGGCCATCCAGGAGATGCTCGCCTCCTCGAACATGGCCTTCGCGCTGTGTCCGCTGCTCACTCAGGGTGCCATCGACGCGCTGCTGCACCACGGCGACGAGGCCCAGAAGCTCCGCTACCTGCCCAAGATGATCAGCGGCGAGTGGACGGGCACGATGAACCTCACCGAGCCGCAGGCCGGATCGGATGTCGGTGCCCTCACCACGCACGCCGTGCCCCGCGCCGACGGCACCTACGGCATCACCGGCCAGAAGATCTACATCACCTACGGCGAGCACGACATGGCCGAGCAGATCGTGCACCTCGTTCTCGCCCGCACGCCCAACGCGCCGGCCGGCACCAAGGGGATCTCCTGCTTCATCGTTCCCAAGTTCCACGTCAACGACGACGGGTCGCTCGGCGAGCACAACGCCGTCAACTGCCTCTCGATCGAACACAAGCTCGGCATCCACGGCGCTCCCACCTGCGTGCTCTCCTACGAGGATGCGACGGGATACCTCATCGGCGAGGAAAACCTCGGCATGCGGATCATGTTCGTGATGATGAACAGCGCCCGGCTCTCGGTGGGCACCCAGGGCCTCGCCATCGGCGAACGCGCGTACCAGCAGGCGCTCGACTTCGCCCAGGAGCGCCGTCAGGGACTGGCCATCGGGGCGACCGGTGCCAACTCGGCGATCATCGACCACCCGGACGTGCGCCGGATGCTGCTCACCCAGAAGGCCTACCTGGCGGCGCTTCGCCGTCTCATGCTCTTGAACGCGGTGCACATGGACCGCAGCACCCATGACCCGGACGAGAAGAGCCGCGCGCGGGCGAACGAGATCGTGGGGCTGCTCACCCCGATCTGCAAGTCGTTCGGCACCGACCTCGGCGTTGAGCTCACCTCCCTGGCGCTCCAGGTCTACGGTGGCATGGGTTACATCGAGGAGACCGGCGCGTCCCAGCACTACCGGGATGTGCGCATCACCCCGATCTACGAGGGCACCAACGGCATCCAGGCCGCCGACCTCGTGGGCCGCAAGCTCGGGGTTCGTGACGGTGCATCCGTCACCGAGTTCCTGGCGACCATGCGCGAGGTCGAGGCGGAGCTCGCCGAGGCGGGGGACGAGTTCGACTCGATCCGACTCGAGCTCGGCCGCCAGTTCGACACGCTCGAGGCCGCGACCCACTGGATGCTCCGCACCGGCCGCGCGGATCCGAACGCCGTGCTCTCCGGGTCCACGCCGTACCTGCGGATGTGGGGGCTCTGCACCGGGGCCTGGCTGCTCGCGCGTTCGGCGCTCGCCGCGCGCGGCATCGATGACGCGGAACTCGCCGAGACCCAGCTGGTGCTCGCCCGGTTCTACGCCGAGCAGCTGCTGCCGCAGTCGGGCGGGCTGTTCGGGGCCGCGACGGCCGGCTCTCGCGACCTCTTCGCGCTGGATGCCGCCGCGCTGGCCGACTCGGCGCGGCTTCGGCAGAACGCGCCGCTGAACTAGCGGGCAGTGAGTCGCGCGAGACGCTGCCATCAATCTGGGTGAATGCCCGGGCTTTCCCCTCGCGGCGGGAGTTGTGCGCGCGGGCGGGCGGGCGGCAGGACTCCCTCCGCGAGCGTGAACCACGGGAAAGGGCGCGCCGCCTAACCCTCCGGGGCCTCCACGACCGTGATCGGCATGGACCTGGTCACCGCCAGGAGCTCGATGCCGCCCTCGTGCAGCAGCGGCACGAGTTCCGAGCCATCCGAGGCGATCACCTCCCCGGAACGACGAAGGAAGATCGTCGCCATGCTGATTCTGGTGAGGAACTCGCGGCCGACGCACCTGATCACCACGAGCCCCTCGGCGCGCGGGGGAGTCTCAACCGGGGATGCCGACGAGTGGATGCCCGGCCGACGGGGGACCGGCGGCCGACCCCTCAGGCGGGCGAGGACATCCACGACACCACGACCTCGTAGACGGAAGTGCTCCGGACCGAAATCGTCATGTCGTTCCCCTCGAGGCCGCAATGCTAGAGATGCTCACAGAATAGGCACGACAAGGTTGCCGGGAACAGACGCTCCGAGTAAACATCGTGTTAACGAGCCGGGCGGCATAACATCGGGCCGTGACCGAACTCATCGAACCCACCAGCCAGCGGCGCATCGGAGTCATGTTGCCGCGCGATATCGCGCCGCGAGACTTCATTCAATTCGCCCGCGCCGCCGACGATGCGGGGTTCGATGATCTCTGGGTTGTCGAGGACTGCTTCTACCGCGGCGGGTTCAGCCAGGCGGCCGTGGCGCTCGCCGCCACGACGCGCATCCAGGTGGGCATCGGCATCCTGCCGGCCGCCGTGCGCAACGTGTCGTTCACCGCGATCGAGTCGGCGACCCTCGCCGAACTCTTTCCCGGGCGGGTCTCCATCGGCATCGGGCACGGCATGCCGGTGTGGATGAGGCAGGTCGGCGCGTGGCCGGCAAGCATCCTTAACCTGCTCGCCGAGCACCTCGACGTGACCAGGGCGTTGCTGCGCGGCGGGAGCGTGATGGTGTCCGGCCACTACGTGAGCGCGGATGACGTGGAGCTGAACGCAAGGCTCGAACGGATTCCCCCCGTGCTGGCCGGGGTGCGCGGGGTGAAGTCCCTCGCCGTGTCCGGACGCCACGCGGACGGCACGATCCTCGCGGAGCCGGTGACGCCCCAATACCTGGCCGCCGCGCTGGCGGCAATCGGCGTGGGCAGGGACGCGCCCGATGGCCGGGGCTTCGTCGAGCTGGAGAACCTCCCGGTGGAGCACCAGGTGGTGGCGTACAACGTGGCGGCGGTGCGCGACGACGCCGGTGCCGCACGGCTCCTGGCCCGACCCGCCCTCGAGTGGATCGGCGAACCGGACTGGCTGCCGCACATACTTCCGCTGCCGTTCGCCGACGAATTCATCGCCCTCCGAGCGGCCAGCGCCTCGCGCGCGGAGTTCGCGGCGGCGATGCCGGACGAGTGGATCGACCAGCTCGCGATCGTCGGAACCCCGGAATCCGCCCGCAGGCGCGTCGACGAACTGCACGAGGCGGGGGCCACGAGCGTCGTGCTCATCCCGGCCGGCGGCGACCCACTCGTCGAGTTGGCTTCGCTGGCGAGGCTTCTTTAGGCCGTTCCATCGGGCCGCGCCGCGTCTCGAAGGAGCTCGATCTCCTCGCGGTTGACCTCGGCCGCGCGGGCGAACAGCTCGTTGGCGAAGTCGATCTGCTCGTCGCTGAGGGTGTCGAGGTACTCGGCCCACCGGGCTCCCACCCGGCCGTAGATCGGACCGACCTGCTCCATCACCCTGTCGACGTCGGCGGTGACGATGACGCGGCGACGGTCGTCTGGATCGCGCCGCCGGGAGACGTAGCCCGCACGCTCGAGGCGATCGATGGCCGCGGTGATCGCGCCGCCCGCGGTGAGCCCCGTGCGCTCGGCCAGCTCGCCCGGGGTCGCGGGACCGCCGCTCATGAGCAGGCTCACGCACTGCATGTCCGTGCCGTTCAGGCCGGCCGAGCGCGCCACCGCATCCTGGAACAGCACGGCCCGGGCCATGAACTCGCGCATCACCTCGGCCATCCGGTGGATGGACGCCTGACGCGTTGACAAATCGGACACGAGTGCCTATTCTCTCTAATTACGAGAGACTCTACATCCGAGAGTCTCGAATACCAATTTTATCGCGGTCCCAGGGGAGAATCGACATGCCACGCGCACTGATCATCGGGAGCGGCGTCGCCGGTCCGGCCGTCGCCCAATTCCTCCATGCTTCCGGATGGGACGTGGAGATCTTCGATGCCCAGCCGGCCGCGCAGAACTACGGTGGCCTCTTTCTCAACGTGGCGACGAACGGGCTCGCCGTGCTCGAATCGCTCGGGCTGAGGCAGCGGTTGCTGGAAGACGGCCACCGTGCGCCGAACATGGTGATGTGGAGTCGAACGGGCAAGAGGCTCGGCGCGGTGCCCAACGGCCCGGCCGGCGATCCGGCCCGCGGCAGCGTCATCGTGAAGCGCGACCGTCTGCACGAGGTGCTGCGCGACGGCGCGACCGCCGCCGGGATCCCTCTCATCTTCGGAGCGCGGCTCGTCGGCATCGAGGAGACCGCGACGAGCGTGCGCGCCACGTTCGCCGACGGCCGGGTGGCCGAGGGCGACATCCTCATCGGCTGCGACGGCGTCGGATCCCCCACCAGGCTGTGGATCGATCCGGCCGCGCCGGCCCCCAAGTACAGCGGTCTCGTCGGTCTCGGCGGATTCGCCCGGGTGGAGGGTCTCGCGCCGACTCCGGAGACCCAGCACTTCGTGTTCGGCGCCCGCTCATTCTTCGGCTACCTCGTGCGCACCGACGGCACCGTGTACTGGTTCGCCAACATCACCGCCCCGGAGCCGGCGAGGGGATCGATGCGGGGCGTCTCGAGCGACGAATGGCTGGCGCGGCTGCGCGAGCTGCATTCCGACGACCCGTTCCCGGTGCCGCAGATCCTCGAGCGGGCGGAGGGCGAGATCCGCGCGTACCCGATCTACGACCTCACCCACGTGCCCCGGTGGAGCTGGGGGCGCGTGGTCGCGCTCGGCGATGCGGTGCACGCCACGTCGCCGAGCGCCGGGCAGGGCGCGTCCCTCGCCCTCGAAGACGCGGTCACGCTCGCGAACTGCCTGCGCGACGCGCCATACGACCGGGCGTTCGCCGAATACCAACGACTGAGGCAGCCGCGCGCGGAGGCCGTGGTGAAGTACGCCAGGGCCATCAATGCCCAGAAGCGTGTGACGAAGAGCCGCCTCGGCGTCGCCATCCGCGATGCCATGATGCCGATGTTCCTGCGCCGGGCCGCGAACGACACGAGGAACAACTGGCTCTACAACCACACGATCCAGTGGGAGGACCCGGCCGCCCGGCGGCCGACCGGCTGATCGGCTGATCGGGCGGTCAGCTGATCAGCCAGCCGTTGTCGGCGGCGATCCGCACGGCCTCGCTCGCATTGCGCGCGGAGGTCTTGCCGATCGCCGACGACAGGTGGTTGCGCACCGTGCCCTCGGAGAGGCGGAGGGCGATGGCGACATCCGAGATGCTGCCCTCGCTGCGCAGGCTCAGCAGCACGTCGGTCTCCCGCGCACTCAGCGGCGAACTGCCGGTGATCAGCGACTCGGCGGCGAGGGCGGGGTCGATAACCCGGAAGCCGGCGGCGACCCGGCGCACGGCATGGGCGAGCTGCTCGGACGGGGTGTCCTTGACGACGAATCCCGAGGCCCCGGACTCCATCGCGCGCCGGAGGTAGCCCGGCCGGCCGAACGTCGTCACGATGAGGGAACGGCATCCGCTTCCGGAGTCCCGGAGCAGCCTGGCCGCGGCGAGGCCGTCCAGGCCCGGCATCTCCAGGTCGAGCAGCGCGACTGTCGCTCCGGACGCGAGAACGGCCGGGAGCACCTCGTCGCCCCGGCCGACCTCGGCGACCACCTCGAAGTCGGGTTCCAGGGAGAGCAGTGAGGCGAGGGCGCCGCGCACGAGGGCCTGGTCGTCCGCGATGAGGATGCGCAACGGGTCAGACACCGTTCCGCCGAACGGTGAGGGCGAAGCCGCCGTACCGGCTCTCCTGAACGCGCAAGGCGACCCCGGCGGCCGCGGCACGCTCGCGGAGTCCGCGGAGCCCATTGCCGGCGATCGTCTCGATGGTGTCACGGGGGCCGGACGGGCCGAGTCCGTTGTCGTGCACGCTGAGGTGGTCCCGGTCCACCGTGACCCAGCAGGCGTCTGCGCCGGAGTGCCGGATCACATTGGTCACGCCCTCACGCAGCACCCAGGCGAACACCGTGTTGAGGCGTGGGTCGACGGCGTCGACGCACTCCGGCAGGGTCGCGTTGATCTCGGCGGCGTCGAGGGCGATGCGCGCGGAGGCGAGCTCCGACTCGAGGTCCGCCTCCCGGTAGTTCGTCACGGCGAGCCGCAGGTCGGCCAGGGCGGTGCGGGCGAGACGCTCGATGTCGGCGATCTCGGTGACCGCCTTCTGCGGGTCGATCGCCACGAGCCGTTTGGCGAGCTCGGACTTGACGGTGACCACGGTGAGGGAGTGGCCCAGGATGTCGTGCAGGTCCCGGCTGAACCGGGCGCGTTCGTCGACCACGGCCAGGCGCGCGATCTCGTCGTTGGCGAGGTGGAGGTTGCGGTTGGACCTGGTGAGAATGCCTCCGGCGATCATCGTCGCGGCGACGACCGAGGTGATGAGCGGGGCGAACGAGCCGCCCCCGCTGAACCCGGTCGAGAGGCCGATGGCGAGCTGGGCGAGGATCACCGCACCGGTGATCGGCAGGGTGAAGCGCAGCGGGATCGCGCTGTATGCAGCCAGCGCGACCACGAGCATCCAGACCCATTCGGCGTCCGGACCGATGAGGGGAAACAGCGTGGCGGAGGCGGCCCAGAATCCGAGCACGGCGAGCACCTTCACCCGCACGCTCTCGGGCGCGATGAGCGGCCCGAGCAGCAGGAAGGCCAGGTAGAGCACCGCCATGATGCCCAGCCCGAACGCCTTCTGCTGCGGCGGAGTCGGCTCGAGGATCACGGTGACGACGAGGATGCCCTGCCAGAGCAGGCCGGTGCCGCCGCCGATGTGCCAGATGCACGCGCCGCGAGAGGTGAGCCGGCTGCGCAGTCCCGGTGCGGGGCTCGACGCCGGCGCTTCGGACCCCGCGCGCTCGATCAGATCGTTGGCCACCCTGTCCACTGTAATCATCAGGCGACCGGATCAGGCCCGGGCGGCATCCCGCTTGTACCGCCAGGCGATCGCGACGGCCAGAACGACGGTCCAGTCGGCGAGCACGAGAACGGGGGAGAGGATGTCGCCCCCGCCCTTCGCTCCCATCTGGCCGAGTCGGTTGAGCCAGAACGACGGCACGGCCTGCGCCACGGTCGCCACCCATTCCGGCATGACCTGCAGCGGTATCCAGAGTCCGCCGAGAACGGCCATGGCAAGGAACACGAAGGTGAACAGCGGCTGGGCGAACTCCGGTTTCGCGAACTGGCCGATTGCCAGCGCAATGAGCGTGAAGGGGAGCACGCCGACCCAGATTCCCACGATCGCCGTGGCCGAGTGTGCGAGGTCGAGCCGCGCCCCGAACACGATGGCCGACACGGCGAAGAGCAGCACGATGGTCGTGAGGGCCATCAGGAGCGCGGCGAGCACCTTCGAAGCGACATAGCCGGCACCGGACAGCGGCGTGATGCGCAACTGGCGATTCCAGCCGGTCGAGCGCTCGGTGGTGATCGAGAACGCCTGGGACAGGGCGGCCATCATTCCGCCATAGGCCGCCATCTGCACGGTCGTCACCACGAGCCAGGGGAGACCCGTCGACGGGTCCCTCTGGCCGGAGGAGCCGTAGGCCGAGCCGAAGATGAGCAGCATCACGACTGGAATCGCGAAGGTGAACACGAGGGAGGGCAGGTTGCGCAGCTGGCGAAGGGACTCGAGCGCTACATAGCGAAAGGGCATATCAGGCTCCTGTGGGGGTGGGCACGGCGAGCTCGCGGGCATCCGAGGTGAGCTCGAGGAAGGCGTCGTCCATGGTGTGGGAGACAACCTCGATGCCCCGCGCCGACGGAAGGGCGACGAGGATGCGGCGCAGGGTGGCATCCGGGTCGCCGCTCACGACGGTGAACCGCAGGCCTCGCCTCTCGGCGGTGCGCACGCCCGGCATTAGCCGAACGGCGGCCAGGGCCTCGCTCGCCGCGGAGTCGTCGAGCGCGAACCGGATGGTGCGGCCAGACACGACGGCCTTCACCTCGGCGGGGGTGCCGTCGGCGACCACGCGGCCGGTCTTGAGGATCACTATGCGGTCGGCGTAGGTGTCCGCCTCGTCGAGGTAGTGGGTGGCGAAGATCACCGTGCGGCCGTGATCGGTGAACTCGCGCATCGACTGCCAGAAGTCGCGGCGGCCCTCCACATCCATCGCGGCGGTCGGCTCGTCGAGGATGAGCAGCGACGGGTTCGAGACGATGGCAACAGCGAACCGCGCCCGCTGCAGCTGTCCGCCGGAGAGCTTGTTGACGCGCTGCCCGCCGATGTCGCTGACGCCGGCGCGGGCGAGGGCATCCTCGAGCGAGAGCGGGTCGCGATGCACACTCGCGATGAGGGCCACGCTCTGTGCGACGGTCATCGTGGGGAGGAGGGCGGCGCCCTGCAGCATGGCGCCCACCCGGCCGTCGACGATCGCGCCACGCGGGGCCTCGCCGAAGACGCTCACCGAACCCGAGGTCGGGCGGGAGAGTCCGAGGGTGAGATCGATGGTGGTGGACTTGCCGGCGCCATTCGGGCCCAGCAGCGCCAGCACCTCGCCCACCGGGATCGTCAGGTCGACCCCGGCGACGGCGGAGACGGAGCCGAAGGACTTGTGGAGGCCGGAGAGTTCGACGGCGGGAGCGGGCACGGGCTCAGTCTGCGCGAGGGGAGCGCCGGGCGCCCCTGACGGCGATCACGGTGTGACCGTGACATCTGTCATGGCGGACTGTCGACTGCGCGTGGCGACGCCCCGGCCGAGCCAGGCCAGGGCGGCAGCGACGGCGATCCCCAGCGCGACCAGTGCGATCCGATCCGGCTGCTCGGGGGCGACGAGCACTCCGATCACGGTGTGGGCCACGATCGCCGCGCCGGCAGCGGCGAGGAGGTGGCGGTCGCCCCAGCCCGCGGAGCGCGACCAGCGGGACAGGAGCCAGCCGACAACGCCGCCGAAGGCGATGGCGGCCACCAGCGGCGTCGCCGAGAGCGGCCATTCGCCGAAGGCTGGCGCGATGGCCCAGAGGAACTGGGTGAGCTGCCACGCGAACGTGCACCCGGCCACGAGGAGGAACACGACGACCGGGTGCGGCGCCGGGCGTGGATCGACGGTGAGCGGCCGCGAGCGCGGCACCAGCCGGAGTGCGACCACGCCGAGAATGGCGGCCGCGAGGAGCGCGATAAGGGGGAGCGCCGGCGGGGCCACGTAGCCGGCGGAGAAATAGGTACGGGCGACGAAGACGAGCATGGCGACACCGAGCAGATAGAACGCCGCAGTGACGGCGAGGCCGACCCGCCCGAGGTACGGAGTGGACCGGCGGGAGGGGAACAGCACGTTCACGAGGGCGATCGGCACCGCCGCGCTCCAGATCGCGTGCACCAGCAGCACGGACTCCGTGAAGACCCCGTTCACCCCCAGCAGGCGGACGCCCCAGTCCGCCGCGTTGTAGAGGACGGGATTGAACAGGCTCTGTGAGGCGAAGCCCTCTTCCACGAGGCCGTAGGCAACGCCGAGCAGGAGCACGCTCGGCCATCCCCGGCCCGAACGCACCACGAGTTCGCGGATGAGCAGCGCACCCGCGCCGTAGAGCGGGAGGTACACGGCCAGCAGGGTGCCGAGCACGACCGGCTGGGCGAGCGGGGTCGAACCGGCGAGCAGTTCGGCCACCAGGGGGGCGATCAACACGAGGGCGAGGGGTGGCAGGAGTCTGCGCATGGAATCATTCCGATGGGTCGGTGAGCGAATTGCCCACCTCGAGGCTGCCCCTCGGCGACCTCGGCCGACCACGATCCCCGTCACGACATCGTCGTGACAAATGTCAGGGCTCGTCGGCCCTGATCTCGTCGAACCAGCGGGCGACGCCGTTCGCGCTGTGTGCGTGGCGGAGGGCATCGGCGGCGGCCGTGCTGCTGTCGGCGGCCCGTCGGAGCGAGCGTTCGGCGTCGACCCACCCCGGGTTGTCCGGATCATCGCCGCCATCACCGGCGTGATGCACCCCCTCGACCACCTGCCCGTGCCAGTCCGCGAGCCGTTCGTAGGCCAGAGTGAGCGACTCCTGCACCCGGGCCAGATCGCCCAGGATGGCGTAGGAGTCCGAGGGCCGCGGGATCTGCGCCACGGAATCGGCGACGTCGCTGGCGGCCGCCAGAAGCGCCTCGGTGATGAGCAGCTGACTCGACTTCTCGCTCGTGGTCACGGTAATCCTCGCTCTCGATCGCCGGCCGGGATCGGTCGGGCCGACCCCTCAATAGAAGGCCAGGCGGCGCTCGCCCAATAGAGCCGAAAGCCCCAAGGCAGGGCGGCGGGCGCGGAGTAGCGTGGCGCCCAACGAGGTGCCCAACGAGCCTGGAGAAGAGCATGGACGAGCGTTACGTGGTGCGGTTCGACGAGATCGGAATGGCGGACATTCCCCAGGTCGGAGGCAAGAATGCCTCCCTGGGGGAGATGGTACGCAGCCTGGGGAGCAAGGGAGTACGGGTGCCGGACGGATTCGCGACGACGTCGGCCGCGTATCGGGCGTTCGTGACGTCGAACGGACTCGAGCCGGCCATCCGCGCCGCCCTCGACCGCTACCACTCCGGGGAGGCGACCCTGCGGGTCACCGGCGAGGCGATTCGCGAGCTCTTCCTGGCCGGCGAGTTCCCCGATCAGATCGCCGCGACCATCCGTACCTTCTATGCCGCGCTCTCGAAGGGCGCCGGCCGCGGCCCGCTCTCGGTGGCCGTGCGCAGCAGCGCCACCGCCGAAGACCTGCCTGACGCGAGCTTCGCCGGGCAGCAGGAGACCTTTCTCAACGTGACCGGCGAACGGGAGCTTCTGGATGCGTGCCGGCGCTGCTACGCCTCACTCTTCACCGACCGGGCTATCAGCTACCGCGAGGTCAAGGAGTTCGACCACCTCGAGGTGGCGCTGTCGATCGGCATCCAGCGCATGGTGCGCTCGGATGTCGGCGGTTCCGGCGTGATGTTCTCGATCGATACCGAGACGGGATTCCCGGAGGCCGCCGTGATCAGCGCCACCTGGGGACTCGGCGAGACCGTGGTGCAGGGGACGGTCAACCCCGACAAATACCTCGTCTTCAAGCCGCTCCTCGACGACCCGGCATGCTCGCCGATCATCGAGAAGACCATGGGGCCCAAGGAACGCAAGATGATCTACGCCGAGGGAGGCAGCGCACGCACTCGCATGGTGGACACGAAGGCACGCGAACGGCAGTCCTTCGTGCTGAAGGACGAGGAGATCGTGCGACTCGGCCGCTGGGCGGCCCTCGTCGAGGCGCACTACGGGCACCCCATGGACATGGAGTGGGCCAAGGACGGTGTCACCGGGGAGCTCTTCATGGTGCAGGCCCGCCCGGAGACCGTGCAGTCCCGCCGGAGCGGCACCCGGTTCACCATCCACCGCCTCACCGAGACGGGCACCGTGATCGTGTCCGGCGCCGCGATCGGCGATTCGATCGCCTCGGCGCCCGCGTGTGTCATCCGCAACCCCGCCGACATCGAGAGCTTCCAGGATGGCGCGATCCTCGTCACCGAGATGACCGATCCAGACTGGGTGCCCATCATGATGCGGGCCGCCGGGATCGTCACCGACCACGGTGGACCCACGAGCCACGCCGCCATCATCAGCCGGGAGCTCGGAGTGCCCGCCGTCGTCGGCACCGGAAACGCCACCGACGCGATCAGGGACGGGCAGACCATCACGCTCTCCTGCGCGGAGGGCGACCAAGGCCACGTCTACGACGGAACGCTCGCCTTCGAGGCCGAAGAGGTGGACCTCGGGTCATTGCCGAAGACCCGTACTGCCGTGATGGTGAACATCGCGAGCCCGGCGGCGGCCTTCCAGTGGTGGCGCCTGCCCGCCGACGGGGTCGGCCTCGCCCGCATGGAGTTCATCATCAACAACCTGATCGCCGTGCACCCGATGGCGCTCGTTCATCCCGAGCGGGTGACCGACGAGGGCGACCGGCGCAGGATCGCCGAGCTCACCCGGGGATACCGCGACCCGAAGGAGTACTTCGTTCAGTCCCTCGCCCTCGGCATCGCCAAGCTGACCGCGCCGTACTACCCGAACCCGGTGATCGTGCGCCTCAGCGACTTCAAGACCAACGAGTACGCGCACCTCGTCGGCGGTTCGGCGTTCGAGCACCTGGAGGAGAACCCCATGCTCGGATTCCGTGGCGCCTCGCGCTACTACGACGAGCGCTACCGAGAGGGTTTCGCCCTCGAGTGCCGGGCGCTCAAGAGGGTGCGGGAGCACATCGGGTTCACCAACGTGATCGTGATGGTTCCGTTCTGCCGAACCCCCGCCGAGGCGGACCGGGTGCTCGCGGTGATGGCCGAGAACGGCCTGGTGCGCGGTGAGAACGGGCTGCAGGTGTACATGATGTGCGAGATCCCCTCCAACGTGATCCTCGGCGAGGTGTTCGCCGCCAAGTTCGACGGCTTCTCGATCGGGTCGAACGACCTCACCCAGCTCGTGCTCGGCGTCGATCGCGACTCCGAGGAACTCGCCGCGCTCTTCGACGAGCGCGATGAGGCCGTCGAGCGGATGATCAGCGAGGCGATCCACAAGGCGCACGCGGCCGGGATCAAGATCGGCATTTGCGGACAGGCCCCCAGCAACTACCCGGACTTCGCCGCCTTTCTGGTGAGCGAGGGAATCGACTCGATCTCGCTGAATCCGGACAGTTTTCTCAAGACCGTCGGTCGCATCGCGGAGGCCGAGAGGCGACTCGAGGTCGTGCGGCCCGTCGTGCCGGCGCGGGTGTGATCGCGTCGCGGTGAGCGTGCCGTCGTGAGAGCCGTGGAGTGACGATGGAGCAGACGATCGGTCGGATGCGCGAGAACAACGCCCGGGCGCGCGCGCTCATGGCGCGAAGCCGCCGGGAACACTTCGCGGTCGGCGCGTTCAACATCGACAACCAGGAGACGCTCATCGCCGTGGCACACGCCGCGCAGAAGCTCACCGCGCCGGTTCTGGTGGAGGCGAGCGACGGCGAGGTGGCCTCGATGGGGCTGGCGAACATCCGCGATCTCGTGGACAACTACCGGGACGAGTTCGGCATCGAGATGTATCTCAACCTGGACCACTGCCCGACGGTGGCCGGCTGCACGCGGGCGATCGACGCGGGCTACGAGTTCATTCACCTGGACATCTCGCAGGCCGACCACGACGCCTCGCTCGAGGAGATAATCGCGGGCACGAGGGAGGTCGTGGCCTACGCGCTGTTCACCGGCGCCCAGGTCGAGAGCGAACCGCACTACTTCGCCGGCTCGAGCACCGTGCACGCCGAGGACTTCGACTATGAGGAGATCAAGAAGACCTTCAGCACGCCGCAGGCGGCGCGTTCGTTCGTCGACGCGACCGGCATCGACACCTTCGCCGCCGCGGTCGGTAACCTCCATGGACGGTACCCCGCGCCGAAGATCCTCGACCTCGACCTTCTCGCCAGTATCCGCTCGGCCATCGACTGCCAGATCAGCCTGCACGGCGGCAGCGGCACACCGTTGCACTACTTCGAGGAGGCGGCGCGCATCGGGGTGAGCAAGGTCAATGTGAACAGCGACCTGCGGTTCGCCTTTCGAACGACACTCGAGCGGGTGCTCGCCGAGAACCCCTCCGAGTACTCGGTGCCGAGGCTCATGCCGGCCGTCTGCGAGGCCGTTCAGGCGGTGGTGGAGGAGAAGATCGTGGCCCTCGGAAGTGCGGGCAAGGCCGTTCGCTGAGCCGTGCGCGTTGAACTCGCACCACACTCGTCACTCCAGTAACACTGGTACCACCCGTCTAACCCCGTAGTGGGGCAAGAATTGCTCAGTAACGTCTGGTAATTTTCTAAACAGATGACGGGGATTACCTCATCTTCTCCTGGTCGCCAAGCGGAAACGCGGGGGCGTTGTGTCGCACGGCGGTCCAGGCGTGTCTCAATTCGGGAAAATAGAGACCGACTCGATCGCCGCCGCTCCATCGGAGCGGCGGCGATCTACGGTTAAGCGCAAGCCGCGACGATGACCGGTACGGCGGCCTGGTGCGGCTGTGGCCGGGGAACTACGCGACGAGCCTGCGGTGAGCGCGTTCGGCTGCGGCTTCCGTCTCGGCGGTCGCGGCGGCCTCTCTATCGTTCGTGCGTGCCTCGGCGAACTCGGCAACCCAGGCCACCTGGGACGGTTCGGCGACCCAGACGACACGCTCGACGCTCCCGGTGACGGGGGCTGGCTCGTCGTTCGAGAGTGCGACCTCGCTGGTGCTCTGCTCGGTTGCGGCAGAGACGGTGGAGGCGACGGACGGCGAGACCGCGGGGGCCACGTAGTAGGAGCCGAGGACAGGAGCGCTCTCGGCGGCCTCGGCCGACTGCGGGGCGATCTGGGCGGCGACGTCCCTGGCGATGCGTTCGGCGACCGTCACGCCGAAGAACGCGTCCGTGTCACCGGCCTTGCGAAAGTCGATGCTCCACATTCCGCCCACGCCGACGGCCGCGAGCACGCGCTCGCGCACGAGCTCGAAGACGAGCTCCTGGAGCTCTTCGTAATCGGCGGGACTCACGCTGCTGTTGGGCCTGACTGTCTTGGGCATGCTTCTCGAACCTTCCACCACGAGGGACGATGGTGTGCTCATTATCGCCGACCGTCGCACCCGCGCCCCTGATGACACGCCAGACAAACAACGGCGGGGCTCGAAACTGATCCGAGCCCCGCCGTGGTGGTGTTGGCCTACTTTGTACCGAAGACCTCGGTCTCCATGGCGTCGTAGCCCTCCTCCTGCGGGTCACCGTGCAGGCCGCCGCTCAACGCGTACTCCTCCTCCGGCGAGAGCACGAGCTGCTTGCGCCCGAAGAGCGCGAAGAGGGCGAGCATCACGACGTAGACGACCGCGATGGCCGCGATGGCCGGGAGGAACGGTGGGTTGAGCAGGAAGCCGATGAAGGTCGCCGCGGCGATCACGCCGGCGACCACGGCCCCTGCCACGCCGACCGGGCTCCGGTATGGCCGGTGCGCCATGGGGAACTTGCGGCGCAGCACCACGAACGAGATCATCTGCAGGAGGTAGGAGAGCACGGCGCCCCAGACCGCGATGTTGAGCACGATCGCTCCGCCGGATCCCGTTGCCCCGCCGGTGAGGTCCACGATGATCATGGCGATGAAGCCGATGACCGCGCCGACGATGAGCGCGAGCCACGGCGTCTGGCGCTTGCCGGTGAGGGACAGCACCTTCGGGTAGTAGCCCGCACGGGAGAGCGAGTACATGTTTCGACCGTAGGCGAACATGATCCCCTGCAGCGAGGCGAGCAGGCCGATGAGGGCGAAGGCCGACAGGATCGCCGCCAGGCCGTCGGGGAGGATCGCGCGGAAGCCGTCGAGCAGCGGCTCGCCGGACGCGGAGAGCTTCGCCGACCCGTTGACCCCCGGGTTGAGCAGCAGCACCACCGCACCGCAGATCACCAGGGTGATCATGCCCACGATGCCGGCCTTCGGGATGTCCTTGGCCGGATTGTGCGCCTCCTCCGCCGCCAGAGGCAGCTCTTCGATACCCAGGAAGAACCACATCGCGAACGGCAACACCAGAAGGATGGGGAAGGCCCCGTGGGGGAGGAACGCGCTCTGGCCGGCATCCGGCTTCACGTCGAAGAGGTGCTCAACGCTGAAGGCGCCGGACACGAGCGCGGCCACCGCGAACACGGCGAGGATCGCGATCGAGAGGATCGAGACCACGACGGCGAACTTGAAGGAGATCGACGCGCCCGCCGTGTTCAGGGCGATGAAGACGATGTAGAGGATGATCCACCACACCCAGGTCGGCAGCTCGAGGCCGAACGTGGCGGTGATGCCGTTCGCGTAGCCGGCCGAGAAGTAGACGATCACGGCCGTCGTCGCGACGTATTCGATAGTCTCGGCCAGTCCGGTGACGAAGCCTCCCCACGGGCCCATCGCGGCCCGGGCGAACGAATACGCCCCACCGGTGTGCGGCATCGCCGCCGACATCTCGCCGATGCTGAACAGCATCGCGAAGTACATGATGACGACGATGATGAAGGCGATCACCATGCCGCCCCAGCCCGACGTGGCCAGCCCGAGATTCCAGCCGGAGAAGTCACCGGAGATGACCGCGGCGATGCCGAGACCCCATAGCCCCCAGACGCCCGCCGACCGCTTGAGAGTGCGCTTCTCGAAGTAGCCATCCTCCGCCCTCGTGTACGTCACCCCGGAAACGCTCGTGTTGCCGTGATCTGTCATTCGTTTTCTCTCCCATGGGTCGAACGAGTTGTTCGCGCGCTCCATTGCGCGCGAGGTGGATCAGAGTGCTCCGAGCGTACTGGCGTATTGGTACCCCATGTCTACCTTTGGGTGTAAATATCTTGTTACGTCTGCTCACACGATTGCTCACCCGTGCGACGAAATCGCGTGGTGTAATGGTCGGCAGGACTCTCACCGACCGAGGAGAACGCGCATGACAAAACGCTCCGGAATGCTCACCACCAACGAGCTCAACGGACTCATCGACCGGCAGGAGATCGACACCGTGATCGTCGCGTTCACCGACATGCAGGGGCGGCTGGTCGGCAAACGCACCTCCGCCAGGCTCTTCAAGGAGGAGGTCAGCCAGCACGGTGCCGAGTGCTGCAACTACCTCCTCGCCGTCGACGTGGAGATGAACACCGTCGACGGGTACCGCATCTCCTCGTGGGAGAAGGGGTACGGCGACATGGCCATGATCCCGGATCTCTCCACGCTTCGGCTGGTGCCCTGGCTGCCGGGCACCGCCCTCGCGATGGCCGACCTCACCTGGCTCGACGAGACCCCGGTCGCCCCGGCGCCGCGGGAGATCCTCAAGCGCCAGATGGCGCGCCTCGCCGAGAAGGGGCTCGTGCCGTACGTGGGCACCGAGCTGGAGTTCATCGTCTTCGACGACAGCTACCGCGACGCCTGGGCCAAGGGCTACCGGGACCTGACGCCGGCGAGCGACTACAACATCGACTACGCGCTGCTCGCCTCGACGCGGATGGAGCCGCTGCTGCGCGACATCCGCGTGTCGATGGAGGGGGCCGGCATGTACTGCGAGGGAGTGAAGGGCGAGTGCAACCTCGGCCAGCAGGAGATCGCCTTCCGCTACGAAGACGCCCTCACCACCTGCGACAACCACTCGATCTACAAGAACGGGTCGAAGGAGATCGCGGACAAGCACGGCAAGGCGATCACCTTCATGGCCAAGTTCAACGAGCGCGAGGGCAACAGCTGCCACATCCACATCTCCTTCCGCGGCGTCGACGGCGACCCCGTGTTCGCCGACAAGGACGACGAGCTCGGGATGTCGAAGATGTTCCGGCACTTCCTGGCCGGCCAGCTGAAGACCATGCGTGAACTCACCCTCTTCTTCGCCCCCAACATCAACTCGTACAAGCGCTACGTCGACGGCAGCTTCGCGCCGACCGCGGTGGCCTGGGGACTCGACAACCGCACCTGCAGCCTGCGGGTCGTGGGGCACGGGCTCGGGCTGCGCGTGGAGAACCGGGTGCCGGGCGGCGACGTCAACCAGTACCTCGCGGTCTCGGCCCTCATCGCCGGCGGACTGTACGGCATCGAGAACGAGCTGGAGCTCGAGCCGATGTTCGAGGGCAACGCGTACGGCAGCGACGCCCCGCGGGTGCCCGCGACGCTTCGCGAGGCGGCCGAGCTGTTCGGCAGCTCGGAGATCGCGCGGGCCGCCTTCGGCGACGACGTCGTCGAGCACTACCTCAACAACGCGCGCATCGAGATCGCGGCCTACGACGCCGCGGTCACCGACTGGGAGAGGGTGCGCGGCTTTGAGCGGTTCTGACCCAGTGGTGATCGGCCTCACCACCTACCTCGAGCAGGCGCAGACCGGCGTCTGGGACGTGCCGGCGGCCTTCCTGCCCAAGGTGTACTTCGACTCGGTCACGCGTGCCGGCGGCATCGCGGTGCTGCTGCCGCCGCAGCCGGTGAGCAAGGAGATCGCCAACCGGGTTCTCGACTCCCTGGACGGGCTCATCGTCACGGGCGGTAAGGACGTGGATCCCGGTCGCTACGGCCAGGATCGGCACGAGGCGACCGACGAGCCCCGCACCGACCGCGACGCCTGGGAGGATGCGCTGCTCACCGCGGCAATCGAGCGTGGACTTCCCTTCCTCGGCATCTGCCGCGGCGCGCAGATGCTCAACGTGGCGCTCGGCGGCACCCTGCACCAGCACCTGCCCGAGGTGATCGGCAGCTCCAGGTACCAGCTCGGCGGCGGCACCTTCAACCGGGTGCCGATCGAGGCTGAGCCGGGCAGCGCGGTGGCGACCCTCATCGGGGCGGAGCCCCTGCACGTGGAGGTCTACCACCACCAGGCGATCGACCGGCTCGGCGACGGCCTGGTCGTCACCGCGCGAAGCGATGACGGCGTGGTGCAGGCCGTGGAGGTGAGCGGGATGCCGTTCGGGGTGGCCGTGCAGTGGCATCCTGAGCAGAACCAGGACGACCTGCGGCTCTTCGCCGGGCTCGTGGATGCCGCGCGGGAGGCGAAGAAGTGACCGTCACCAGCATCATCAACCCGGCGGACGAGCGGGTGCTGCGGACCGTCGAGCACTCCACGCTCGACCGCGTGGATGAGGCGATCGCCCACGCGGTCGCCGCCCAGCGACTCTGGGCGGCCCTCGCCCCGGCCGAGCGGGCCGGGGCGCTGCGACGCTTCGCCGCCGCGGTCGGCGACGATATCGAGACCCTGGCCGGTCTCGAGGTCGCGAACTCCGGGCATCCGATCTCCCAGGCGCGCTGGGAGGCTGGCCACGTGCGCGACGTGCTCGACTACTACGCCGCGGCGCCGGAACGGATGATCGGCAAGACCATCCCGGTGGCCGGCGGCATCGACATGACCTTCCTCGAACCCCTCGGTGTCGTCGGCGTAATAGTGCCGTGGAACTTTCCGATGACCATCGCGAGCTGGGGCTTCGCCCCCGCGCTCGCCGCCGGGAACGCGGTCGTGCTGAAGCCGGCCGAGTGGACCCCGCTCACCGCCATCCGGCTCGGCGAACTTGCGGTCCAGGCCGGCCTCCCGCCCGCCCTCTTCCAGGTTCTGCCGGGCCGCGGGGACGTGGTCGGCGACCGCTTCGTGACCCACCCGGACGTGCGCAAGGTGGTCTTCACCGGGTCGACCGCCATCGGAAAGTGGGTGATGGCCGGCTGCGCCGACCAGGTCAAGGCCGTGACTCTCGAGCTGGGCGGCAAGTCGGCGAACGTGATCTTCGCGGATTCCGACCTCGAGCGGGCGGCGGCCACCGCGCCGTACGCGGTCTTCGAGAACGCCGGCCAGGACTGCTGCGCCCGCAGCCGCATCCTCGTGGAGCGCAGCGTGCTCGATCGCTTCCTGGAGCTGCTCGAGCCGGCGGTGAAGGGGGTACTGGTCGGCTCGCCGACCGACGAGGCCACTGAAATGGGGCCGCTCGTCTCGGCCGCCCACCGGGAGAAGGTGCGGTCGTACGTGACAGACGAGTCCCGTGTCGCCTTCCGCGGGAGCGCGCCGGAGGGCGCAGGCTTCTGGTTCCCGCCCACGGTGCTGCTGCCGGGATCCCGCACCGACCGGGCCGTGACCGAGGAGATTTTCGGACCCGTCGTCACCGTGCTGCCCTTCGACGGCGAGGCCGACGCCATCGCCCTGGCCAACGCGAGCGAGTACGGTCTCTCCGGCTCGATCTGGACCCGCGATGTGGGCCGGGCCCTCCGGGTGTCCCGAGGCATCGAGAGCGGCAACCTCTCGGTCAACTCGCACTCCTCGGTGCGCTACTCGACCCCGTTCGGCGGCTTCAAGCAGAGCGGTCTCGGGCGCGAGCTCGGGCCGGATGCCGCGGCGGCGTTCACCGAGACCAAGAACGTCTTCATCAGCACCGACTAGGAGAAATCGCCATGGCAGTACCGAAGATCGACCTCACCCAGCGGCTCGCGGGCAAGGTCGCCGTCGTCACGGGCGGAGCGAGCGGCATCGGCCTCGCGACCGCACGCCGATTCGCGGCCGAGGGGGCGACGGTCGTGATCGGCGACTTCAATCCGGAGACGGGGGCCGCCGCGGCGGCCGAGGTGGATGGCCTCTTCGTGCAGGTGGATGTGACGGACGAGCAGCAGGTCGACCGCCTGTTCGCCCTCGCCAACGAGACCTACGGCTCGGTCGATATCGCGTTCAACAACGCCGGCATCTCGCCGCCGGACGACGACTCGATCGAGACCACGGAGCTCCCGGCCTGGCAGCGTGTGCAGGACGTCAACCTCAAGTCGGTCTACCTGTGCTGCCGGGCGGCGCTGCGCTACATGGTGGCCCAGCAGTCCGGCTCCATCATCAATACCGCGTCCTTCGTCGCGGTGCTCGGCTCGGCGACGAGCCAGATCTCGTACACCGCCTCGAAGGGCGGCGTGCTCGCGATGAGCCGCGAGCTCGGCGTGCAGTTCGCCCGCGAGGGCATCCGCGTCAACGCCCTCTCGCCCGGCCCGGTCAACACCCCGCTGCTGCGCGAGCTGTTCGCGAAGGACCCGGAGCGCGCGGCCCG
>NZ_JAYSJZ010000112.1:0-5357 GCF_043726815.1 Lacisediminihabitans sp. | reverse complement strand
GAACGCCGGCCGCCGGTTCGCGATACTCTCGTGTCTGGCGCCCAACCGGGCGCCCGCCGAGAGGAGAAGCGTGTGAATGCCTGGCTAGACCAGAACGCGCGGGCCGTGGCGATCGGCCTCTCGGGCGCCTTCGTGCTTTTCTTCGTGCTCACGGTGCTCTTCCTCGCGCTCTGGCTGAGAGCCGCGAGCGGCCGTCGTCGGCAGTACTACGACCGCGTGGCCGCCGAGCGGCGGCGGCTCGAACTCGAGGTGTCGCTGCAGGAGCAGTCGGCCCGCCTGCGCATCGTGCGAGAGCTGCACGAGGTTGCAGTGCACTCCGTGTCGATGATCATCAGCCAGGCCGACGGAGCCCGGTACGCCGCGGCCGCGGACCCGGCCGTGGCAGCCCGCTCGGCCGCCGTGATCGCGGAGACCGCCAGGGGCACCCTCGCCGACCTCCGGCGCGTGATGACCGTCGTGCGCGACGGCGAGGCCGCCGCCACCCCGCAGCCCCGGCTCAAGACCATCCGCGACCTGCTCGCGGTGATGGGGGAGGCCGGCCTCAACATCACGTTCGTGGAGCATGGCGAACGATTCGATCTCTCCCAGGGTGCGGAGCTGGCGATCTTCCGCATCGTGCAGGAGTCGCTGTCCAACGCCCTCACCTACGGCGGCGAGGGCACGGATGTCAAGGTCGCGTTCACCTGGACCGCCGAGGGCCTCCAAGTGCTCGTCGACGACGATGGGGTGCGCGCCGCGGCGAAGCGTCAGGGACTCGACCCGGACAAGCTCGCGCAGAGCCGCACCTACACCTTCCAGGACGACCTCAATTCGCTCACCGAGGTCGTCGTGGGCCCGGGAATCACCGAGATGCGAGAGCGCGCAGCGCTGTTCGGCGGCATCCTCAACGCCTACTCGGTGCCCGGGGTGGGATTCTCCATCTCCGCCGTCTTCCCGGCGCTGCGCTACGACAACGGCGTTCACGGCGTGAATTTGGACGCCTGAGCGGCCGTGCCCGAACGGCCGCGGGAGGATTCCGCCGCGATTCGTAAGGCACTCGCGGTGGGTCTCGCCGCCACGGCCTACGGCGTGTCGTACGGGGCCCTCGCGGTCGCCGCCGGACTCGACATCTGGCAGACCTGCGTCATGAGCCGGCTGATGTTCACGGGCGGATCGCAGTTCGCCCTCGTCGGCGTGATCGCGACCGGCGGTGTCGCCGCGGGGCCGGCGGCCATCGCGAGTGCGGCGATCCTGGGCATCCGCAACGGCATCTACGGCATCCGGATGGCACCGATCATCGGGGGAGGCCCCTGGCGCCGATTCGCCGCGGGCTGGCTCACCATCGACGAGTCCACGGCGGTTTCGATCGGCCAGCCGACCCTGCGCGCCCAGCGCATCGGCTTCTGGGTCACCGGCGTGGCCGTGTTCGTGGGCTGGAACCTCACCTCGGTCATCGGCGGCCTCATCGGCAACGCCCTGGGCGACGTGCGCGCCTACGGCCTGGATGCGGCGGCCGCCGCCGCGTTCCTCGGGCTGCTCTGGCCGAGGCTCCGACAGCTCCAGACGATTGCGGTGGCCGCCGGGGCCGCCGTCGTCGCCGCGGTAGCGACGCCCGTGCTCATTCCCGGGCTGCCGGTGCTGGTGGCCGGTCTCGTCGCCGTCGTCGTCGCCGCCGGGCTGTTCGCCCTGCGCGTGCCGTTCATCGTGGTGGTGATCGCGGCCGCCGTGGTGGCCGCGATCGTGAGAGCCCTCTTCTAGCCCTCGAGGTCGTCGATGCCCGGGGTCCAGGCCAGGCCCGGCTCGCCCCAGCCGCTCTTCTTGATCGCCTTCTCCGCGGCCCGCGAGTGTTTGTGGGCGAGCCGGTCGACGTAGAGGATGCCGTCGAGGTGGTCATACTCGTGCTGGAAGATGCGCGCCAGCCAGCCCTCCGCGCTGATTTCGAACGGCTCGCCGTTCAGGTCGAGGGCGCGAAGGATGGCCAGGTCCGCACGGTGCAGGGGGAACCGCTCGCCGGGCACCGAGAGGCATCCCTCCGACTCGGTCTCCTCGTCCGCCGGGCCGACAGCGGTGGGACTGATCCACAGCTCGGGGTTGATGGCGACACCCCGCCAGAGCACGTCGTCATCGTCCAGCCAGTTGAAGACGAAGATGCGCCGGGAGATTCCCACCTGCGGCGCCGCGAGCCCGACCCCGGGAGCCGCCTCCATGGTCTCGAACATGTCGGCGACGAGTGAGCGGAGATCATCGTCGAATTCGGTGACGTCGGCGGCGCGGGAGTGCAGCACGGGGCTGCCGGTGATGATAATCGGGAGAACGGCCATTCGCCAAGAATATCGGAGGGTCACCGGGTAAAGTCGTGGCGTGCTGCCTGACGTGTCCGACCTCGCCAACACGATCATCCTCACCCCGGCCAAGGCAATCGGAATCCCGATCGCTCTCGTCGGTGCGGTCTTCCTCGCGATCGGCGCCCAGCTCCAGCATCGCGGTGTGGTCAAGGTCGAGACCCAGAGCGAGACGCGGTCATCCGGCGGCCTGAGGCTCGGCCAGCTGCTCGCGCTCCTTCGCCGCCCGTCCTGGGTGTTCGGCACGCTCCTCCTCGGCCTGGCCGTGGTGTTCCAGCTCACCAGCCTCTACTTCGCCCCGATCATCGTCGTGCAGCCGCTCGGCGCGATCGCGCTCATCATCACCGCGGTGGTGAACGCCCGGGTCTCGGGGGTCAGGCTCACCAGGCGGGCCATCCGGTCCATCTCATTCTGTATTGTCGGCGTCGGCCTGTTTGTGACCATCGCCACGATCACCGGCCAGTCCAAGGAGATCTCGCAGACGGAACTGGTGATCGTGCTGGTGCTCCTGGTGGTGATCACGGTGGCGTTCGCCATCGTCTTCGCGCTGCTGCGCAAGCGGTTCGAGGCGATCATCTACATCGTGGGTGCCGGCGTGCTCTACGGGTTCGTCGCGACGCTCGCCAAGGTGGTCATCGACCGCATCCACACCCTCTTCATCGGGGCGTCGGATACCCACGGATTCGAGTGGCTCACCCTCACCTGCGTCATCGCGCTGATCGCGGCGGCCGCGATGGGGGGCTACTTCGTGCAGAGCGCCTATTCGTCCGGGCCGCCCGACCTCGTGATCGCCGGGCTCACGGTGATCGACCCCCTCGTGGCCGTGTCGATCGGCATCGTCGTGCTGCAGGAGGCGGCCGGCGCGCCCTGGTACGCGATCGTCGCCTTCATCGTCGCTGGTATCCTTGCTGTTTACGGCGTCTTCCAGCTTTCCAAACACCACCCGCAGACGCAGCACTAAGCTGATGCTGCCGGCTACTAATGCAAGGGATGCTCACAGATTTGTCCGATTCCCCGCGTGACACGTTCTCGGCCGCGAAGGCACCCCTTCGCGTACTGATCGGTGCAGACACCTTCCCTCCCAACGTGAACGGTGCGGCGAACTTCGCCTCCCGCCTCGCGGCCGGACTGACCGAGCGTGGCCATGACGTCTTCGTGGAGGCCCCCGCGGCCAGCCGCAAGCACGGCACGTTCGTCGAAGAGCACGATGGTGCCCGGTTCACCGTGTACCGGGTGTACTCGTGGCGCTGGTACCCGCATGACTGGCTGCGGTTCGTGCTGCCGTGGCGCAGTCAGGCGCACGCCGCCCGCATCCTCGACGAGGTGAAGCCGGATGTCGTGCACATCCAGTCGCACATCGTGGTGGGGCGTGGCCTCGCCCGCCAGGCCGTGAAGCGCGGCATCCGCGTGGTCGGCACCAATCACTTCATGCCCGAGAACATGATCGACCACACCAAGCTTCCGCACTTCCTGCGCAAGCCGGTGATCCGGGCCGCGTGGGCGGATGCCGCCTCCACCTTTGGGCTGTGCGAGGCAGTCACTTCGCCGAGCCGCAAGGCCGCCGACTTCCTCGAGGCCGAGACGAACCTCGCGGGGGTGCACGCGATCTCCTGCGGCATCGACGCTGCGCTCTACACGCCGAGCTTCGAGAAGCGCACGGGCAACACCATCGTGTTCGTGGGCCGGGTGTCTGGCGAGAAGCACATCGACGTTCTGCTGCGCGCCGTCGCGGCCATCGACCCTGCACTCGACGCGAAGCTCGAGATCGTGGGCGGCGGTGACCAGATGAACCAGCTCAAGCAGATGGCCAAGGATCTCGGCATCGCGGATCGGGTGAACTTCACCGGCTACGTCACCGACGAGGAACTTCGCGCGGCTCTCACTCGCGCCACCGTGTTCGCGATGCCGTCGATCGCGGAGCTGCAGAGCATCGCGACGATGGAGGCGATGGCCTCCGCGCTTCCCATCGTCGCCGCCGACGCCATGGCGCTTCCGCACCTCGTGCACGAGGGCCAGAACGGCCACCTCTTCACCCCCGGCGACTCCGTCGACCTCGCCGCCAAACTCACCGACGTGCTCACGCTGCCGGATGACGAGCTCATGGCGATGAAGAAGGCGAGCCTCAGCTACATCGCGGCGCACGACATCCAACGCACTCTGAGCATCTTCGAGAGCCTGTATCGTGGTGAAACGGTCACCGATCCGGTGACCGATGCGTCGCTCGACGAGCAAGTTCCGTAGCCTCTTCGAGCTCGCGGGGCGGTAGCTCAGCTGGTTAGAGCAGCGGACTCATAATCCGTCGGTCACGGGTTCAAGTCCCGTCCGCCCCACCGATGCAGGCCTCGGATCAGGGCTTCTCATTCCCACCAAAGGAATCGGAGACCGAGACTGTGGGGCGAGTTTGCCCCCTGGGTTGTACGCCACTCACCGCAAGCCGACTACGACGAGCACCGCGGCACCCACCACGCACAGTGTCCCCACGAGAGAAGCGGCCACGAATAGTTTGCGTTCCTTGATCATCGTTGAACCTTCCTGCCGACCAGCTGAGCGTGTCGATGTGTTTTCTGGTGACCTAAATGTAGGCTTTGTCCCCCTAAAAGGGGACCCCTTGACAAAACGCGGCGACGTCGTGCGCGACGCGTGAGGGCCGGCAACCGAACCTCAGCTCCCCGCGACCCCGCCTCCTTTCAGCGAAAAGGGCTCGGACGTTCCGTCGAAACGTCCGAGCCCTGCGCAGCTGTCGGGTGCGGCTACTCTGTGGTGCGAACGGCACCGTCCTCGTGTTCGACCCGCGCTCCACGCACCTGCTCGTTCACCGGGTGAGTCTCGATGACTGTTTCGGTTCCGAAGAGCACACGCTCGAACGACATGGCCTCGTTCGGAGGACGAGACGTTTCTCATCATCGATGACGTCATATTCTTCGTCGCTGGCGTAGCGTTCGCCCGTCGGTGAGTAGTCGTTGGGCTTGGGCTTGGGCTTGGGCTTGGGCTTGGGCTTGGGCTTGGGCTTGGGCTTGGGCTTGGGCTTGGGCTTGG
>NZ_JAYSJZ010000111.1:0-1638 GCF_043726815.1 Lacisediminihabitans sp. | reverse complement strand
CGTCGACGCGGGCGGGGCATTCGCACTGCTCGTCGCCAGTCGCACGGATGCGCCCGAGTTGGCCGACGTGCACCGCTTCGTCCATGTCTGGGAGAAGGCTGCATCACTCGACCTTCGGCATGGGCAGCCCGCAGCCATTGACAACTACGAAGCCCACGGTCGTCTGGTCGGCGGGGAGACGGAGCGGATGGCGGAGGCCGCCTACGCCGCCTGGCGACGCGACCGGGCGGACGGGCTTGCCTCTATCCTCATCGCCGAGACCGGTGACGCGGTGACCGCGCTCAACCAGCGAGCCCGCGCCGACCTCGTGCTGGCCGGTGATGTCGATGCGAGCGCCGAAGTCGCGCTTCACGACGGAACCGCGGCATCAGTCGGCGACGTGGTGTTGACACGACGGAATGAGCGCACGCTCCGCGCCGGGCGCGACTGGGTGCGCAACGGCGACCGCTGGGTCGTCACGGCAGTGAAAGTGGGCGGCGCGATGACCGTTCGCCGCGTGAGGCGTCGCTGGGGTGGTGCGATCGTGCTCCCCGCTGGATATGTCGCCGAGCACGTCGAACTCGGGTACGCGGTCACCGCCTACCGCGCCCAAGGAGTCACTACCGACACTGCGCATGCGCTCATCGAGCCGGGTACGACGCGCGAGAACCTCTACGTCGCCATGACGCGCGGGCGGCAGGCCAACACCGTGTACGTTTCGGTCAACCGGCCGGATGACGACCACAGCAACCGACACCCCGGAGATCCGACCCAGGCGACCGCGCGCTCGGTGCTGTGCGGGGTGCTCCAGCACGTCGGAGCCGAGCCGTCGGCCCACCAGACCATCGCCACTGAGCAGGATGCCTGGGGCTCGATCGCGCAGCTCGCCGCCGAATACGAGACCATCGCCGGTGCGGCACAACAGGAGCGGTGGGCGGCACTCCTGCTCGCATCCGGACTGTCGGCGGGGGAGGCGGATGCGGCGACCGCGTCGACGGCGTTCGGCGCCCTCGGCGCGGAGCTGCGCCGAGCCGAAGCCGACGGCTACGACGTGGACCGGCTGCTGCCACGACTTGTCGCCGCTCGTGGAATTGCCGACGCGGACGATATCGCTGCGGTGCTCCATGAGCGAGTCGCTCGCGCGATCTCCCAATCGCAGGGTGAGGGGCGCGTCCGCAGGCCTCTGCCACCCATCGCGGGGCTCATCATGCCTGCCATCGGTCCGATGGCGGACGACATGCGTGCCGCATTGCGCGAGCGCCGAGCGCTCATCGAGCGGCGAGCCAATGCGTTGGTCGACGACGCGGTGCGCGGGGGAGCGGCGTGGCTGGCCGAACTCGGCGGCGAGCCGGGCGACCCGCAGCGTGCGCAGGAGTGGCGACGCGAGGCGCGCTTCATTGCCGCCTACCGTGATCGGTACGGGATCGCGGACGGATCGGCGCTGGGCTCGACGGCCACCACCGCGGCTCAGCAGAGTGACGCCTCCAAAGCGCGTGCGGCTCTCGTCCACGCGCACCAACTCGCTGCCGACAACGCCGAGTGGGAGTCACCGACGCCCATGGCGGCAACGGCAGCAGCACCGAGCCTGTAACGCGGCTCTTCCGACTGTCGTAGGAGAGGCGTACGCTGGATTTCGAGGTAGCGGCCACAACTCAGAGA
>NZ_JAYSJZ010000110.1:0-11897 GCF_043726815.1 Lacisediminihabitans sp. | reverse complement strand
CGCGAACCGGCGGCCGGCGTTCGGCCACCGGTTCGCGAGCGCCGGACTACTTTACCGGCGGCTGCGGATAGGCGTTGGCGCGAATCACCTCGAGCCGGGCACGGTACTCCTTCTCGTCGATGTCGCCCTGGGCGAATCGTTCGGCGAGGGTGGACTCGGCAGAACGCGCGGCTCCACCGCCCCACGGGGTGTGGCCCGGTCCATAGTGGCCAGGTCCGCCCCAGCCCGCGCGACGCCACCGACGGCCGGCGAGACTGAAGATGAGCACGAACAGGCCGATCCAGAACAACGGGATGAGCAGGAACAGGAAACCGAACCCGGCGCCCATTGGTCCAAACCAATGCGCTGCAGGCGCGGCCATGGCTAGTGTCGAAAGCACGATGTTTCCATTCGATCGGGGGTTCCGGCGGAACCTCATGCCCTCAGGATCGTCGCTCGCCGGCCCGGGCGAATCTGCCCACGGGATGCTGCCGAGTACTGCCCAGGGAGCATTCTCGGCCGCCGGGCTACTCCAGGTAGCCGGCCCGCACGATGCCGGTCTCGTAGGCGACCACGACGAGTTGCACACGATCGCGCGCGCCGAGCTTCGACATGATCCTCGAGACGTGGGTCTTGGCGGTGAGCGGGCTGAGAAAGAGCTTGCGGCCGATCTCGTCGTTGGTGAGGCCGTGGCCCACGAGGGCGAGCACCTCGCGCTCCCGGTCGGTGAGCACGTTGAGCGCCGAGGTATCCGGAGCCTCGTTCAGCGTGCCCGCAACCCGTTCGAGCAGTCGCTTGGTGACACTCGGCGACAGCAGCGCCTCTCCCCCGGCCACGACGCGCACCGCGCGGATCAGCTCCACGGGCTCGGTGTCCTTCACGAGGAAGCCGCTCGCCCCGGCCCGGATGGCCTGAGCCACGTATTCGTCGAGTTCGAAGGTGGTCACGATCACGATGTGGGTGCTGGCGAGGGCCGGGTTGGCCACGATCTGCTCGGTGGCCCACAGCCCGTCGCCGTCTGGCATGCGGATGTCCATGAGCACGACATCCGGCTTCTCCCTGGTCACGAGCGCGACGGCATCACGTCCCGTTCCCGCCTCGCCGACCACCTCGAGGTCGGGCTCCGCCTCGAGCAGGGAGCGGAACCCGCCGCGGATCAGCTGCTGGTCGTCCGCGATCGCGACGCGGATCATTCGACCACGTCCGTCGTGTGGGTGGGGATGCGTGCGGTCACGCGAAACCCGCGGTAGGGAAGCGGTCCGGCCTCGAGCGTGCCGCCCAGCAGCTCGGCTCGCTCGTGCATGCCGAGCAGCCCGCGCCCGCCGGAATCGTGTTTCGCCGCCGTCGCACCGACGCCGTCGTCGGTGATGGAGAGGATGTAGGTGCGCGCCTCCTCGCGGAGGTGCACGGTGGCCTTGGCGGCCCTGGCGTGCCGCAGAACGTTGGTGAGCGACTCCTGCGCGATGCGGTAGAGCGCGAACTGGGTCGCGGCGGAGGGAACCGTGGTGAGGTGGTCCACCAGTTCCACCTCGATGCCCTCCCCGGAGACGGACGAGACAAGACCGGGAAGCCGACTGAGGTCTGGCTCGGGCACGAGCGGGGCGCTCGGGTCCGCTCCGCCCTCCGCCCGGAGGATGCCGAGCACCGACCGCACCTCGTCGAGAGCGGTCTTGCTCGTCTCCTTGATGCTCGCGAGGGCCTCCTTGGCCTTCTCCGGCTGCTGGTCCATGAGGTGCAGGCCCACTCCGGCCTGCACGTTGATCTGGCTGAGCGAATGCGCAAGCACGTCGTGCAGCTCGCGGGCGATGCGCACGCGTTCGGCCTGCACCTCGGACTGCTTGCGTTCGGCGACTCGCCGGGAGAACTCGGTGAAACGCTCGCGGCGGGTGCGGATGCCCTCTCCGATGCCCATCACGATGAGGATTCCCAGCGTGATGGCGGCGATCCGCGGCGGAGACAGGCTCAGTCCGAACCAGATCGCGATGACGAGGGTGGCCACCCAGGCCACGGCCACGGAGATCCAGGCCCACACCCTGGCGCCCCGCACGATCGCCGACACGATCGCGAAGGCGAGGGCGATGTACGGCGGATGCAGGCTGTCGCTGAACAACAGGAGGTCGGCGCAGCCGGCGGCGGCGGCGATCGCCACGACCGGTCCGGGGAACCGCCTCGCGCCGATCAGGGCAAGCGGGCCGATCAGGGCGATCGCGAGGGCCAGGAGCACCTGGTTGCGATCCGACCACCCGACGGCGTGCAGCGGGCCACCGCCGCGTCCGCGGAAGAGCACCACAGGCACCTGCACGACGAACGAGACGACGACCGGGATCCACAGCTTCGCCCGCCGGGACATCCGCCAGTGCGGCCGGTTCTCGAATGCCCGCTCGTCCCAGGGTTCACGCCAGTGCGCTTCTGCAGAACGGGCGCGGTAGGGCATGGACCGATCGTAGTTGGGGGCACGGGACTAGGCATCCACCCCGCGGCGGCCAGTCGGTACTCCGCGGGGAGTACGGCGCTTAACGAACAAAGGCCGCAGGGGGTGGAGCCCCTTGCGGCCTTCGAGCTCCCCGACTTGGACTCGAACCAAGAACCTGCCGGTTAACAGCCGGCTGCTCTGCCAATTGAGCTATCGAGGATTGCTGTGAACAGCTTGCCCACTTTACCAAAGGTTGGCCGGTCTCCAAATCGGCGCCGCGGGTGGGCGTTTCGCGAGAGGCTCGACCCGCGGGAGGGCGGTGCGGTTCAGCCCACCGGCAGCAGGTAGGTGGGCGACGGAACGCTCTCCGGGCGACCGAGCGGGCGCGGGATGCCGGTGTGCGGCTCGAGCCGGAAACTCGTGACAGTGCTCGAGAGCTGGTTCGCCACGTGCAGCACTCCGCCGTCGCGCACGAGGTGTCTGGGCCACGACCCGCCGGTCGGCACGGCGGCGACCGGCGAGAGGTCGTCGATCATCAGCACGGCCACCCGGTTCGAGCCACGCAGGCCAACGTAGGCGAACGTGCCGTGCTCGTCGATGGCGATGGCCGCCGCGTGGTCGCCGGTCACCCAGTCGGCCACCACACGGCCGCTCGCGATGGTGCGGGCAGCCTCGTCGATGCGGTACACGCCGCCGTCCAGCTCTCCGAGCAGGTAGAGCTCGCCGGAGCTGTCCGCAAAGTCGCGCGGGCCGGTGCCCGGGGGGAATACCCCGGTTCCGATCCGTTCGAGCGTTCCGCCGCGCACCCGGTGCACGTGCACCCGGTCGGCGCCGAGATCGGCGCTCAGCACCGTGGGTCCCACGACGTGCGTGGCGTGGGCGTGCGGTCCGCCCTGGTCTTCGGTCGGGCCGCTCCCCGAGCCCTGCAGGGTCTGGGCGAGTTCGCCGATGCGTCCCTCGGCGTCGAGGGGGAAGACATCGACCGATCCGTCGCCGTAGTTCGACACGTAGAGCCGGCTCGCCGTGACGCTGAGGTGGCAGGGCGACCCGCCGCTGACCGCCCGGCCGCCGAGGGCCGCCAGCCCGAACTCGTCGACCCGGCGGAAGGCCTCGACCCGGCCGGAGCCCTCGTCCGTCGAGTAGACGATGCCCGGCACGACGCCGTTGGCCAGGAACGACGGCGACGAGGTCTCGGCGGCCAGCCCGAGGAATTCGAGCGTGCCGTCCTCACGCGTCGCCGCCGCGCCGATTCCGAGCGCGTCACCGCCCATCGAGGCGGTGTACGAGCCGATCCAGTGCGTGACGGGCCTCAATAGCCGGCCTCGACATCCACGACGCCCACGAAGCGGCCGTCGCCGAGAAACGCCTCGACGTTTTCTCGTATCCGTTCGGCGAGAAGGGGAGCGATCATCGCCGGGGTGTCTGCACTGTGCGGCGTGATGATCACTCGGGGTTCGTTCCAGAGCGGATGCCCGTCGGGGAGCGGTTCGGGGTCGGTGACGTCCACCCCGGCGCCGGCGATCTCCCCGGACGCGAGCGCCTCGGTGAGGGCCGCGGTGTCGACGAGCCCGCCCCGCGCGATGTTGACGAGGATGGCGGTGGGTTTCATCGCGGCGAGTTCCGGCGCGCCGATCAGCCGGCGGGTGCCGTCGGTGAAGGCCGCGGCGATCACCACGACGTCCGCCTGCGGGAGCACCTCTCCGAGCCGGTCGGAGGTGACCGTCCGCTCGGCGCCCGCCAGGTCTCCCGGGCTGCGTCGCACCACGGTCACATGCACCCCGAACGGTTCGAGCAAGCGGATGAGCTCGACGGCGATCCCGCCGGCGCCCACGATGAGCACGTTCAGCCCGAACAGGGAGGTGCCGAACTTCTCCCCGGTGGGCCAGCTCGTCGCGCGCACCCGCATCGGAATGAGGCGCAGCAGGGCGAGGGTGAGGGTGAGCGCATGTTCGGCGACCGGCTGCGAGTACGCCCCCTTCGCGCTCGTCCAGAGCGGCAGCGGTCGGTCGGCATAGACGGCAAGCACGTGCGAGAAGGCGTCGACTCCCGCATACGGCAGCTGCACCCACTCGATGGCGGGGTGGGCGTCGAGCACGTCGACGAGGTCCTGGGCGTCGCCGTAGGACAGCCAGACCAGGCCGCGAGTGTGCTCAGACAGCGGGGCGATCTCCCCGCCGCCGGCTCGCACCGCGTCCGCGAACGTCGGATCGTCATCCGGCATCACCGCGATGGTTCCCGTGTGGGGCCTGCGCTCCGGCGGTACGGCCTCGACCTCGCGGGCGGAGACGGCGCGGTGTTGTGAGACGGCGTGCTGCGTTGTGGTCACGTGGCTGATCTCCCGGCGCGTGGCGCCTTCTTCGGTTTCGGTGCCGGCAGGGCGTCGGCGGTCGCCTGAACGACCTCCTGCAGCCAGTCCCGGTCTTCCAGGGCGCCCGGCGGCACGCTGTGGTAGTCCTTGGCGCCCGGATACGGCGGCGCCGGCTCCGTGCGGTCGAGGAGCGCCGCATCCACCGGGCTGGGCTTGATGAAGAGGGTGTCGTCGCAGACGAAGCCGACGACCTTCCCGTCGCAGTAGAGGCAGTATTCGCCGAACATCCTGGTGGTGCTGATGGCGAGGCCGGCCAGCTGGTCCTCGAGGAAGCGCACCGTCGATTCACTCGTGGACATCGAGCCCCCTCGAGCGCTCGAGCCGCCTGGCCTTGGCGAGCCCCTTGACGTAGTAGTCCTCCGGATCGGAGAGCACCTCGTCGATGGGGCCATCGCCCACCACGACCCCGCGCTGCAGCACCACGACGCGGCTGGCGATCCTCGACACGACGGATAACTCGCTGCTCACGATCAGCGCCGAGAAGACCCGATCGTGCTGGAGCGCCGCGATCGTGTCGAGCACGCTGTCCCGCACCAGCGCATCCACCCCGCGGGTGGGCTCGTCGGCCACGAGCAGTGCAGGCTCGAGGATGAGCGCCCTGGCGAGGGCAACCCGCTGCCGCTGCCCGCTGCTGAGCTCGTGCGGCAGCCGGGACATCAGGCCCAGCGGCAGCCGCACCGCGTCGATCGCGGTGGCGACGGCCGCATTGGCCTCGCGCACGTTGAACTTGCGGTCGCGCCGGTAGATCGGCTCCGCCACGTTTTCCGCGATCGTGAGGATGGGACTCAGGCGTTCGGCCTCGTCCTGGCGCAGGTAGCCGATCCGCAGGGTGAGACGATCTCGTCGGTGCCGGCCGATACCGCGAAGCTCGCGGCCGAACACCTCCAGCGATCCCCCGCAGATCTCGGGGGTGCCCTCCCCCGAACCGATCTGCCCCATCTCCCCGGCTATCGCCCCCGCGAGCGTGGACTTGCCGGAACCGGACTCGCCGAGCAGTCCGACGATCTCGCCCGCCGCAATGTCGAGATTCACCCCGCCGACCGCGAGAAAACGCGACTGGGTGTTGTTGGCTCGGTAGCGGATCGACACATCGCGTGCCGACACCACCAGGCCCGCGGGCGGGGACTCCACGCTATTCCTCGGACCGCAGGAGCCGCAGTTCCTCGCGTCTGAGTGCCTGTTCGGCCGGGTTCGGCACTGGCAGCGAGGCGAGCAGCCGCTTGGTGTACGGATGCTGCGGGGCTCCGAGCACCTCGGCCCCTGTCCCCTCCTCCACGAGTCGCCCCTGGTAGAGCACGGCGATCCGGTCGGCGAGGATGTCGACCACCGCGAGGTCGTGGCTGATGAAGAGCGCGGCGAAACCAAACTCCTTCTGCAGCTCGGCGAACAGCTCGAGCACCTTCGCCTGCACGGACACGTCGAGCGCGCTCGTGGGCTCGTCGGCGATGAGCAGCTTCGGCTGCAGGGCGAGTGCCCTGGCGAGGGACGCCCGCTGGCGTTGGCCACCGCTCAGTTCGTGCGGGAACCTGTCGCCGAACGCCCTGGGCAGCTGAACCGCCTCGAGCAACTCGTTCACCCGCGACCGCGCCGCCCGGGAATTCGGCGACTTGCCGTGCACGATGAGCGGCTCGGCCACGCACTCCGCAATCGTGAGGAGCGGATTGAAGCTCGTGGCCGGGTCCTGGAACACGAAGCCGATGTCCCGGCGCAGCGGCCGGAACCGGCGCTCGTGCACCCCGAGCATCTCCTGACCGAGCACCGTGAGCGACCCGCCCGTGATCTTGGTGAGACCGCCGATCGCCCGCCCGATGGTGGTCTTGCCCGATCCGCTCTCGCCGACCAGGCCGAGCACCTCGCGCGCGCCGATCTCGAAGCTCACGCTGTTGACGGCGCGGAATCCCTTCCTGCCGAGGCGGCCGGGGTACTCGATCACGAGGTCCTTGGCGACCACGAGCGGCGCCGAGGTCGTGAGGGCGCGTTCGGCAGCACGCTCCTGTGTGCGGACGGTGCCAGAGCCCAGGTAGGGCACGGCGGCGAGCAGCTTCTTCGTGTACGGATGCTGCGGGTTTTCGAAGAGGGAGGTGGCATCCGCCTCCTCCACGACCTTGCCCTCGAACATCACCGCCACACGGTCGGCGAGGTCGGCGACGACTCCCATGTTGTGGGTGATGAGCACGATCGCCGTGTCGAATTCGTCGCGCAGCCGGCGCAGCAGGTCAAGGATCTCGGCCTGCACGGTCACGTCGAGGGCCGTCGTCGGCTCGTCGGCGACGATCAGCTCCGGGTCGAGCACGAGTGCCATGGCGATGACAACCCGTTGCTTCTGGCCGCCGGAGAACTGGTGCGGGTAGTAGTTGACCCGGTTGGCCGCGTCGGGGATGCCGACCTTCTCGAGGATGTCGATCGCCTTGGCCTTTGCCTCCGCCCGGGTGTACTTGCCGTGGGCGTGCAGCCCCTCCGCGATCTGCCAGCCGACCGTATAGACGGGGTTGAGCGCCGTCGACGGCTCCTGGAACACCATCGCGGCACTCGTGCCGCGGATCTCCCGCAGCCGGGCCTTGCTCACGGTGACGACGTTGTCCTGGCCGAGCAGAACGACCCCGGATGCCGTGGCCGTCTCGGGCAGCAGCCCGAGGATCGACTTGGCGGTCACGGTCTTGCCGCTTCCGCTCTCGCCGACGATCGCGAGCACCTCGCCGGCGTTCACCGAGAGGGTCACGCCGTCGACGGCGCGCACGTCGCCACCGTCTGTGGCGAAGGTGATGGTGAGGTCGGTGATGCCGACCGCCTGTTCGCCGCGGGTGAGTGAACTCATTCGCGCACCTCCAGTGCGAGATCGCCGACGACATCCGTGCTCGCCTCGGGGGCGGTGTCCAGGGTCGGGGCGGGCGGCGCCGAGCCGTCGGCCCGCCGCCTGGTTCTCAGTCGCGGATCCGCGAGGTCGTTGAGGCTCTCGCCGACCAGGGTCATCCCGAGCACGGCCAGCACGATCGCAAGGCCCGGGAAGACCGAGGTCCACCAGATGCCGCTCGTGACGTCGGAGATCGACTTGTTGAGGTCGTAGCCCCACTCGGCCGCGGACGTGGGCTCGATGCCGAAGCCGAGGAAGCCGAGTCCGGCCAGGGTGAGGATGGCCTCCGAAGCGTTGAGGGTGAAGATCAGCGGCAGCGTGCGAGTGGCGTTGCGCAGGATGTGCCTGAACATGATTCGACCGGAGGAGGCGCCGAGCACCTTGGCCGACTCCACGAAGGCCTCGGCCTTGATGCGCACGGTTTCCGCCCGGATCACCCGGAAGTACTGCGGGATGAAGACCACGGTGATCGAAATCGCCGCGGCGAACACGCCGCCCACGAGATTCGATCGCCCACCGGAGATCACGATCGACATCACAATCGCGAGCAGCAGGGTCGGGAAGGCGTAGATCGCGTCGCAGACGACGACCAGGACGCGGTCGAGCCAGCCACCGAGATAGCCCGAGACCACGCCGAGGAGCACGCCGGCGAAGATCGAGAGCACGATAGCCACGACGATCACGAACAGTGCCGTCTGCGATCCCCAGATCACCCGGGAGAGCACGTCGTAACCGCCGACGGTCGTCCCGAGGAGGTGGGTTGCCGACGGAGGCTTCTGCGCACCGAAGTTGCCGGCCGCGTCGGAGAGCTGGGAGTACCCGAACGGCGCAAGCAGTGGCGCGAAGATCGAGGTGAGAACGAAGATCGCGACGATGATGAGCCCGGCGACGAGCATCCCGCGCTGGAGTCCCACGCTCTGCCGCACCTGGTGCACCACCGGGATGCGCGTCCACAGCGGGCGCTTCGGGGCGAGGTCCACGCCCTGTTCTGCCGTGTCGATGGCCACGATCAGTACCTCACTCTCGGGTCGATGAGGGCGGCGATGACGTCCACGATGAAGTTTGTGACGGCCACGACGACCGCGAGCAGGGCCACGATTCCCTGCACGGCGACGAAGTCACGGGCGCCGAGATACTGGGCGAGCATGAAGCCGAGGCCCTTCCACTCGAAGGTCGTCTCCGTGAGCACCGCACCGCCCAGCAGCAGGGCGATCTGCAACCCGATCACGGTGATGATGGGGATCAGCGCCGGCTTGTAGGCGTGACGGCGCACGAGGCGGTACTCGCTCACTCCGCGCGACCGGGCGGCATCCACGTAGTCGGCGGACAGCGTGCCGATGACGTTGGTGCGTACCAGTCGCAGGAAGATCCCCGCGGTCAGGAGGCCGAGGGCGATTCCGGGCAGGATCGCGTGGGCGAGCACATCCGCGAGGTTAGCCGGGTTTCCGGTCTGGATCGCGTCGATCAGGTAGATGCCGGTGGGGTGCGGAAGCAACTCGATGTCGAGTTCCGTGCTCGTGGACGCTCGGCCGGAGACGGGCAGGATGCCCAGCCAGACCGAGAACACCAGCTTGAGCAGGAGCCCCGCGAAGAAGACCGGCGTGGCGTAGCAGAGGATGGCGAAGACCCGGAAGATCGCGTCCGGCCACTTGTCACGGAAATAGGCCGCGAGCATGCCGAGCGGGATTCCGACGATGAACGCGACGATCAGGGCGTAGAACGCCAGCTCGAGGGTGGCTCCGCCATAGGTGAGCAGCACCTTGGTCACGGGCTGGTTGTCGCTGATCGTCGTGCCGAAGTTGCCGGTGAAGATCTGGCCGAGATACTCGAAATACTGCACGAGGATCGGGCGGTCGTACCCCGCGGCGTGAATGCGCTCCTGCAACTGGGCCGCGCTCAACCGGCCGCCGAGGGCGGCGGTGATCGGGTCGCCGATCGTGCGCATGAGGATGAAGACCATCGTGACGAGAATGAAGACCGTCGGAATGATGAGCAGCAGCCGCACGATGAGGTATCGCCCGAGTTGACCACCCCCGCCGGCCTTCCGCCTCCGCGTGCCGGGAGGCGATGCCGGCGCCTCGGCCGGAATCACGGATGTCGTCATGGTCACCAATCTGGGCTGTCAGGACACTCTGCTGCGTTGAAGAGGGTCCGGCGAAAAGAACGGGGACGACCCGCAACTGGTGCGGACCGTCCCCGTCTACGGCTAAAGAGATTTTAGCCGGTCATCTGGCGCGCCGTTACAGCGCTATTGTGCCGCCACGTTTCGACGGCGGTTCGTGCTACTTCGTGAGGGTTCCGAAACGGAACTTGAACGACGCGTCGAGGGTCACTCCCGAAACGCCCTTCCCGGCAACGGCGACCTGCGCGCCCTGGAGCAGCGGGACCGTGGACAGGTCAGCGGCGACCTTGTCCTGGATGGTCTCGATGTCCTTGGTGCGCTTCGCCTTGTCGGTCTCCACGGCCTGGGCCTTGATCATCGAGTCGACTTCGGAGTTGTCATAGTGGTTCGCTAGGAAGTTGTCCTTCGCGAAGAACGGTGACAGGTAGTTGTCGGCGTCCGAGTAGTCCGGGAACCAGCCGAGCTGGTAGGCCGGGTACAGGTCCTTCGTGCGGTCCTTCGAGTAGGTGACCCACTCGGTGGACTGCAGGTTGACCGTGAACAGCCCGCCCTTTTCGAGCTGGCTCTTCACGAGAGCGTACTCATCGCCCGAGGATGCACCGTAGTGGTCCGGGTTGTACTGCAGGTTCAGCACGACGGGAGCGGTGATGCCGGCCGCGGTCAGGGCCGACTTGGCCTTTGCACCGTCCGGTCCGCCCTTGCCGTCTCCGTAGAGGCCCTTGAGCGCCGTGTTGGAGCCGGTGAGTCCGGCCGGAACGTAGGAGTAGAGCGGGAGGTAGGTGCCCTTGTAGACCTGGTCGGCGATTGCCTGGCGGTCGACGAGGTCGGCAACGGCCTGGCGCACGGCGAGGGCCTTGGCCGGGTCGGCGCCCGGGGACTTCACGCCGAAGGGCTGGGTGTCGAAGTTGAAGACGATGTAGCGGATCTCTCCACCGGGGCCCGTCGTCACCTTCACGGCCGAGTCCTTCTTCAGGTCGGCGACGTCAGTGGCGGAGAGGCTCCGCGAGGCGACGTCGATGCCACCCTTCTGCACATCCAGCTTCATGTTGGACTGGTCCGTGTAGTACTTGAGGTTGATCGTGGCCGTCTTCGGGGCGCCGAGCACGCCCTTGTAGCCCGAGAACGCCTTGAACTGCACGAGCTGGTTGAACTTGTAGCTGCCGATCGTGTACTGGCCGGCGAAGGCCTTGCCCTTGACGATGTCGTCGTCGCTCGTGACCTTGTCGGCCGAGAAGACCTGCTCATCGACGATCGGGGCGGCGGGGCTGGAGAGGATCTGGGGCCAGATCTGGTCGTTCGCCGCCTTCAGGTGGAAGACGACGGTGGTGTCGTCCTTCGCCTCGGTGCTCTCGAGGTTGTAGAGCAGGGTCGAGGGGCCGTTCTCGTCCGCGATCTTGATCTGGCGGTCGAAGGAGAACTTCACGTCGGAGGAGGTGAGCTTGTCGCCATTGGCGAACGTGAGTCCCTTCTTCAGGACCACGGTGAACTCGGTGGGAGCCGTGAACTTGGCGGACTCCGCGATGTCGGCTTCGACATCGGAGGTTCCGGGCTTGGAGTTCATGAGGAACGGATAGACCTGGTTCATCACGGCGAACGAGCCGTTGTCGTACGAACCGGCCGGGTCAAGCGACGTCACCTTGTCGGTGGTGCCGACGGTGAGCGACGTTGCGGCCGTCTTGCCAGTGGTAGAGCCACCGCCGGCGGCGCAGCCGGACAGGGCGAGCGCCGCGATTGCGGTGCCTCCCAGCACGGCGAGCGTTCGCTTGCGGAACGTGGATGCGGATGTCATATCCGTCTGCCTCTCTCGTAAAGAACACAAAGGTGTGCCTCGAATGGCACGCCAGAGCACTGCTGTATGACTCCTTGGTAACACAGATCCGACGAGCGCGACCAATCGACGGGGCAGATATGGGCCAATGTTTACTCGACTGCAACAACGCCCACCGCAATTGCGGTGAACTACTCCGAACGGAGTTCGCGGCGCTCGGCCTCGATACGCACGAGTTCGACCTGCACCTCGCGGTACCCGCCGGGGTCGGCGGCCGCATCGGTGCGCTGGAGTCGGCCGAGCAGTTCGGCCTTGCGCCGCAGCAGGTCGCGCTCGATCAGGTTCGCGGTGACGCCCCTGCAGTAGGCGGTGAGATCCCGGCCCTCCTTCTCGGGA
>NZ_JAYSJZ010000109.1:0-22325 GCF_043726815.1 Lacisediminihabitans sp. | reverse complement strand
CTTGAGGTTGCGGTAGAGGGGCACCGGTTCGGCCACGGAGGGCTCGCCGGGCTGCCTCTGCCTGTCGGTGATGCGCCTCGCCTGGCGGGCCTGGCGGTGGCGGAGCAGTTCCTTCACCTGGTCGGGTTCGAGCAGGCCGGGGATGCCAATGAAGTCGAGCTCCTCGAGGCTGTCCACCGCCGCTCCGACCCCGAATTCGCCTCCGTCGAAGAGCACCCGGTCGAACGCCGCCTCGGATTCCAGCGGCTTGAAGTCGAACAGCAGGGCGTCCCCGGAGGCGGACTCGACCCGGTTGGCATCGTCGGCCGCGTCATCGTCGAGCAGGATCTCCTCGAGTCCCTCGCCCGGGTCCCGGTCGAGCGCGTGGTCCCGCTCGAGCTCGAGCTGCGCCGCGAGGGCCATGAGCGACGGCACGCTGGGCAGGAAGATGGATGCGGTCTCGCCTCGACGCCGGGTTCGCACGAAGCGCCCGATCGCCTGGGCGAAGAAGAGCGGGGTGGATGCGGAGGTCGCGTACACGCCGACGCCCAGGCGCGGAATGTCCACGCCCTCAGACACCATGCGCACCGCGACCATCCAGCGCGAATCACCGGCGGCGAACTCGCCGATCTTGTCGCTTGCCGCCTTTTCGTCGGACAACACCACGGTGGGGGCCTGGCCGGTGATCGACTCGAGGATGGAGGCGTAGGAGCGCGCCGCGTAGTGGTCGGTGGCGATGACGAGGCCGCCGGCATCCGGCACGCCGTGCCGCACCTCGGTGAGCCGCCGATTGGCCGCCTTGAGCACAGCGGGCACCCACTCGCCCTCCGGGTCGAGTGCCGTCCGCCAGGCCTGGGCCGTCACGTCCTTCGTGTCGCCCTCGCCGAGCCGCGCCTCCATCTCGTCGCCCGTGCGGGTGCGCCAGCGCATCTTTCCCGCGTAGGCCATGAAGATCACCGGTCGCACCACGCCGTCGGCGAGGGCGCGGCCGTAGCCGTAGGCATAGTCGGCGTGCGAGGTGCGGATGCCGTGCTCGTCTGGGTAATAGGTGACGAAGGGGATCGGAGAGGTGTCCGAGCGGAACGGGGTGCCGGTGAGGTTGAGTCGGCGTGTCGCGGGTTCGAAGGCCTCGCGGATGGCGTCGCCCCAGCTCAGGGCGTCGCCGCCGTGGTGCACCTCGTCGAGGATCACGAGCGACCGGCCGCCCTCGGTGAGGCTGCGGTGGAGGGCTGGTCGCATGGCGACCTGCGCGTAGGTGACCGCGACGCCGTGGTAGTGCTTGCCGGCCCAGCCGTGCGCGTTCTTGAATCCCGGGTCGAGCCGTACGCCCACGCGATGCGCGGCATCCGCCCACTGGCGCTTGAGGTGCTCGGTGGGAGCGACCACGGTCACCCGGTCGATCTTGCGCTGCGCGAGGAGCTCGGTGACGAGGCGGAGCGCAAACGTGGTCTTGCCGGCGCCCGGGGTCGCGGCCACGAGGAAGTCCCGGGGTTCCTTGACGAAGTAGGCGTCGAGGGCCTCCGCCTGCCAGGCGCGGAGCTTGTCCGCGGTTCCGCGGGCCGCCCGCTCGGGGAACGACGGGGAAAGGTGCTCGGCTGCGGACCTGCCCACGACGGGACCGAACGGCAGTGGAGTGCTCACTTGAAAAGACTCTACCGGCAGCCACCGTCATCCACGCCCAGGCACGGGGCTGTCGATGCCCGGGACTCCGAATACGACCGTGGCCTCCCCGCCCTGAGGCGAGGAGGCCACGAATTCGGGCCGCGTTGCGCGGCAGCCGTGTTATGCCCGGCGCGAGTTGCGCGTGATGAGTCCGAAGATCAACAGCACCACTATCGATCCGAGGATCGCCAGCAGCCACGTCGACAGTGAGAAGAAACTATTGATTCCCACGCCGAAGATGGCGGATCCGATCCACCCACCGAGAAGCGCACCAACGACCCCGAGAAGAAGGGTGAGGATCCAGCCCCCGCCCTGCCTGCCTGGCAGTATGGCCTTGGCGATGGCGCCAGCCAACAGCCCCAGAATTATCCATCCGAGTAAACCCATGGTCCCAGCTCCAATAGTCGACTTGCACGTCACGAATCTCGAACGCATCCATACTTTGCCACTCCCCTGTTCGGGGGACAAGGGGGTTGACGATGCCAATCCGCACTGCTACCGGTTGGCGCGGCGCGAAGATGTGAGGCACGCTTGAGTCATGACTCAGCAGCACCCGTGGTCCCGCTATGTTGCGCTCGGGGATTCGTTCACCGAGGGCATCGGAGACCCTGAGCCACGCAGCCCGGGGGGCAATCGCGGTTGGGCGGATCGCGTGGCAGAGGTGTTGAGCGAGCAGACCGACGACTTCGCTTACGCGAACCTCGCCATTCGCGGGCGCTTGCTTCGGCAGATCGTGGACGAACAGGTGGAGCCTGCGCTCGCCCTGCGCCCCGACCTCATCACCATCTCCGCGGGCGGCAACGACCTCATCCGGCCCAATGGCGACCCGGACCGACTCGCCGCGCAGCTGGAGAAGGCCGTGACGAAGTTGAGGTCCACCGACGCCACCGTCGTGCTCTTCAACGGGCCGGACATCGGAATGACCCCGGTGCTCAACCGCGCCAGAGGCAAGGTGGCGATCTACAACGAGAACCTGCGAGCGATCGCCGTGCGCCACGACCTGGTCGTCGCAGACATGTGGGCTCTGCGCGAGTTGCAGGACCCGAGGATGTGGGCCGCCGACCGCCTCCACTTCTCCCCCATCGGCCACAACACGGTCGCCAGGATGGTGCTCGAGGCGCTCAACGTGAAGAACGACCTCAAGCCGTATTCGCCGGATCCCCTGCCCAGGCGGCCATGGCGGCAGGCCAGGGTCGAGGACATGGGCTGGGCGCGCGAATATCTCGTGCCGTGGGTGGTGCGGCGCATCCGGCACCAGTCCTCCGGTGACGGGGTCACTGCCAAGCGCCCGGATGCCGGCCCGTATCACTCGCGCACCGCGCTCTAGGAGCGCCCAGCAGGGTCGCACCACGGGCAATCCGCGGCCGTCGGGCAACGAAAAGGTCGGGGGCCGCCACGTCTGTCGACGCACCAGCCCCCGACCGTGTCGAGGAAGTTGCTCTGCCTGGTCAGCGACCGAACTGAGCGGCGGCCGGGCAGTCGAACGGGTCGCCGCCGGCGGCTAGGCCCACCCGGTTCAGGTACTTGATCACGATTCCGTATGACTGGGTGAGCGTGGTCTCGGTGTACGCGATGTTGTGGGTGTCGCAGTACTCCTTGGCGATCTCCCGCGCCTTGGCGAGGTGCGGCCGCGGCATGTTCGGAAAGAGGTGGTGCTCGATCTGGTAGTTGAGTCCGCCCATGAACGTCGTGGTTCCCCGGCCGGAGATGTTGCGGCTCGTGAGTACCTGGCGACGCAGGAAGTCGACCTTGCTGTCGTGCGGCAGGGTGGGCATGCCCTTGTGGTTGGGGGCGAAGGACGCACCCATGTAGATGCCGAATACGGCGAGCTGCACACCGACGAAGGCGAAGGCCATGCCGAGCGGCAGCGCGAGGAAGATCACGGCGAGGTACGCGCTGATGCGCGTGACCAGCATGCTGATCTCCAGCCAGCGCTTGTCGACCTTGCCCTTGCCGAACACGGTCTTGAAGCCGAGGATGTGCAGGTTGAGTCCCTCGAAGGCCAGGGCCGGGAAGAAGAGGTAGCCCTGACGCTTCGTGGCCCAGGCGTAGAGGCCGCGGGTCTTGGCGGCATCCTCCTCGAGGAAGGACACGAAGTCCTGCTCGATATCCGGGTCCTTGCCGATGACGTTGGGGTTGGCGTGGTGGCGGCTGTGCTTGGTCATCCACCAGGAGTAGCTGATTCCGACGAAGAGGTTGGCGAGGGCGCGGCCGGCGATGTCGTTGGCCTTGCCGGACTCGAACACCTGGCGATGCGCCGCCTCGTGGGCGAGAAACGCGTACTGGGTGAGGATGACGCCGAGAGCGGCCGCGATGAGCAGCTGGTACCAGGTGTCGCCGAGAAGAATGAAGCCAGTGATCGCCCCGCCGAGGGCGAGGGTGATCAGGGAGAAGACCATGACGTAGAAGCCTGTGCGTCGTCGCAGCAGACCGGCGTCACGTACCGTGCGAAGAAGGGCGGAGTACTCGGTGGTCGGATTGCTGCGGCTGCCGCCGGGCCGGGTCTTCGTGAAGGAGACGACGGGTGCGGCGGATACGGAGTCAGACACTAAACCTCGATTCGGAACGACTTCCCAGCCATATGGTTGAGCGGTTGCTCCGTGGATGTTTTTACCTTAACGGCAAAGGCTGTGAGACGTATGCATTTATTCCCAAAGCGGCATACTGCGTGTTTCGGCCCGCGACGTGTCCCACGACTCGATCCCTAGCGCGACGCGGTCATCAGGGTGCCGGGATTGGTCAGCCGCCACCACACCCCGGGGTCCTGAAAGCCGTGGTCCAGGGCGAGTGGCACCGTGATCTTCTGGTCGCCGATCGTGAAGGTGACGCGACCGGCCGCCGCCCCCTTGGCCGGCAGCGAGACGTTGCGGGCCGAGATCACCGAGCTGACCCGCGGATTGCTCCACACCACGATCGACGCCGCCCTGGTGGCGATCGCCCGCGCCTTCTGTTTCCACGGGGTCGCGTAGCTCGCGAACGTCTCGCCCTTGGAGGCGAGCTTCACCTCGTGGAAGCCCGCCTCCACCGAGGCGAGCATGGCGCGGACATCCGTGTTGAGGGCCTTGTGGTTCACCGCCCCCAGCACCGCTCCGACGACCGTGATCGTCTTGCCTCCGATGGAGTAGTGCGCCGCGAAGAGCAGGCAGGCACCGGCCTGGTCGAGAGTGCCGGTCTTGATGCCCTCCACGCCGTCGTGCCCGAGCAGGGTGTTGCTGTTCTTGAGGATTCCCACCCCGGCCAGACTGAACGTCGGGGTGGACACGATCTTCGCGATGACGGGATTGGCGAGGGCGAGTTGGCCGATCGCCACCAGGTCGGTGGCGGTGCTCACGTTGGAGGGGCTCATGCCCGTCGGCTCGACGATCGTCGTCTGGCCGAAGCCGTGCGCGAGCAGCCACGCCTTCGCGGCCGAGGCGAACGCCGTCGGTGAGCCGAATGCCCAGTCGGCGAGCACCTCGGCGTAGTTGTTGGCCGAGGCGACGAGGGCCACGCTCATGACGTCGCGCTCGCTTAGGGAACCGCCGGCGGCCATCGGCACCGTCATTCCGTTCATCGACTGATATTTCTTGACGAGCGCCGCGTCGGCGGAGCTGAAGGTCACGGTCGGGCCTGGCTGGTCGAGGGCGATGGGCTTGGCCTCGAGCACCACCAGGCTCGTGATGATCTTGCTGATGCTCGCGATGGGAAGAGCCGCGGTGCTCCCGTTCGTCGCTCGCACTCCCGGGAAGCCGACGGCGGCGACCGCGCTCGCACCGTGAGCCGGCCAGGCGATGGTCGCCGGGGCCGGGGCGGGGTCCGTGTAGGCCACCGCGGTCGCCGCGACCGTGGAAATCGGAGCGAGGAGGGTGAGCGGCAGATAGAGCGCCACCGCCGTCACCACTGCGGCCGCGAGACTCCCCCAGACGACACCGACTCGGCGTCTGCGGCGGCTAGGGGTCAGTGACACCTGCCCATTATCGCCTGACTCGGAGCGCCCAGAGGGCAACGGCGCTCGCGGCGGCGACATTCAGCGAATCGACGCCGTGCAGCATGGGGATGGTGACCACCGAGTCTGCATTGCGCAGCGCCGCATGGCTCAGGCCATCCCCCTCGGTGCCCAGGACCAGGGCGATCTTGTCGTGATGCTGCGCGGCAAAGTCGTCCAGCGAGATCGCGTCGTCAGCGAGGGCCAACGCGGCGAGGTGAAAGCCCTCCGCCTTCAGGGCCTCGGCTCCGGCCGGCCACTCGGGGAGCCTCGTCCACGGAACCTGGAGCACCGTGCCCATGCTCACCCGCACGCTGCGACGGTAGAGCGGATCAGCGCAGCGCGGGGTCACGAGCACCGCATCTGCGCCGAGCCCCGCGACGGCGCGAAAGATCGCGCCGACGTTGGTGTGGTCGACGATGTCCTCGAGCACGACGATCCGCCGCGCGCCGGCGACGATCCGATCGACCGACTCGAGCGGCGGGCGGTGCATTGCCGCGAGAGCGCCGCGGTGCAGGTTGAAGCCGGTGAGGGTCTGCAGCAGCTCCGAGCTGCCCACGTACACCGGCACGTCGAAGCCCTCGAGCAGGGTTTCGATCTCGGCCACGAACTGCTCCTGCAGCAGCACCGAGCGCGGCCGATGTCCGGCGGCGATGGCCCGGGCGATCACCTTGCTGGACTCGGCGATGTACAGGCCGCCGGCCGGCTCGCTCAGCCGGCGAAGCACGACATCGGTGAGTTTGGAGTAGTCGGCGAGTCCCTCGTGCTGCAGGTCGTCGATTCGAACTATGTGCATGGCTTCTCCTGCCGGCGTAACTTTTCTGCCAGACACTGCCAGCATTCGGAAACATATCCGAAAACTGCGTTGTTTACTCTGGGGAGTGCACGGCACACGGGAGAAGAGTGACTTGACACAGGCGACAGTACGCGAATGGCCTCGTGCGACCGACGACGAGTTGGATGAAGCCGCCGAGGTATTGCGCGGACGCGAGGTGGCGGTGCTCACCGGCGCCGGAGTGAGTACGGATTCCGGCATCCCCGACTATCGAGGCGACGGCGCTCCCCCGCGCAACCCGATGACCTTCCAGCAGTTCCTCGCCGACCCCGACTACCGCAAGCGGTACTGGGTGGGCAGCCACCTCGGCTGGCGCCGGTTCGACGGCGCGAGTCCCAACTCGAGCCACCGCACGCTGGCCGAGCTCGAGGCGGCGGGAGTCGTCAACGGCATCATCACCCAGAACGTGGACGGGCTCCACCTGCGGGCGGGGTCACAGCGCGTGGTCGACCTGCACGGAACCATGGATCGCGTGCGCTGCCTCACCTGTGGCCAGACCTACGCGCGCACCGCCGTGGCGGAGCGCATGACGAGGGCGAATCCCCTCCTCGACGAGCCGGAATCCTTCGAACTCGGCCCGGACGGCGACGTGGAGTATGGCCGGATCGACGATTTCGTGACGCCGGACTGCACGGTCTGCGGCGGCATCCTCAAGCCGGACATCGTCTTCTTCGGCGAGTTCATCCCCACCGAGAAGTTCACCGAGGCGAGCGCCCTGGTTCGATCGGCCGGCGCACTGCTCATTGCCGGATCGTCCCTCGTGGTCAACTCAGGCATCCGGCTGCTCGACCAGGCCGCCAAGCGTCGCATTCCGGTCGTGATCATCAACCGTGGGGTGACCAAGGGCGACAGCCGGGCAACGGTTAAGATCGATGCAGGCACCTCGGAGACCCTGACCGAACTGGCCGGGCGCCTCGGCCGGTAACCTCGGCGGTGCCGCTCTCGCTGGTGCGAGCGCTCCAACCGTGCGAAGGATGCCGTGCAATGACCTCCCTCTACCTCGTCCGCCACGGCGAGACCGACTGGAATCTCGACCGCCGCATCCAGGGCAGCACCGACATCCCGCTCAATGACACCGGGCGGGCCCAGGCCGCCCGCACCGGCAGGCTCCTCGCGAGCCGCCGGTGGGATGCGATCGTCTCCAGCCCGCTCTCGCGCGCCCTCGAGACTGGCCGCATCATCGCCCGGGAGGTGGGCCTCGACACGGTCACGACCATGGACGCGATCGTCGAACGGCACTACGGGGCGGCGGAGGGCCTCGCCGACCACGAGCTGTCCCGCCTCTTTCCCGGGGACACACCGGTGCCGGGACGCGAGACGCGCGAGCAGGTCGCCGGCCGGGTGATCCCGGCGCTCGTCGCGCTCGCGGAGAACCACCCGGGCGGCAACATCGTGGTCACCACCCACGGCGGCGTAATCCGCACGGTGCTCAACGCCGTCGCACCGGACGAGAACCGCCACCGCGGCATCCCGATCACCAACGGCTCGGTGCACAGCTTCCGGCACACGGACGGCGGTCTCGAACTCGTGGCCTTCGACGACCCGATCGACGAGGAATCGGTGGCCGAGGACTCCGAGGACTTCGTCGACCAGAACGCGGTCGAACGCCGGGAGATCAGCGGCGTCTGAGCTCGCGCTGTTCCGACGGCTCGGGAACGAGCCCGGTCAGCAGGTCGAGCAGACGCCTGGCCGACTCGTCCCAACTGAACTCGGTGGCCTGCTGGCGCACCCTCGCACTCCAGAGCGGCCAGTCGGTTGGGTTGTCCATGCCGAGCACGGCCGACGCGAACGACTCTGGGCTGTCCACGCCGAAGAACACGGCCGCGTCGCCGCCCACCTCGTGAAAGAGTGGGATGTCGCTGATCACGAGTGGGGTGCCCACCGCCTCGGCCTCGATCAGCGGGATGCCGAACCCCTCGTCGCGGCACGCCGTCACCATCGCGGTCGCCTCGAGCAGCGCCTGGCGGTACTCGTCGTCGGTGACGCCGTTGTCGAACACGATCGAGCCGGTCGGGGCGAGGGCCGCGATCCGCTCGCGATCCTCGTCACCGATGCGGCTGAGCAAGCGAAGGGTGTAGCCCGGCAGGTGGTTCATGCCCCTGGCCAGGGTCTCCACGTTCTTGTTCGGCTGGAAGGTGCCCATGTAGACGAGGGTCTTCGAAGCCGGGTACTCGCGGGGAGGGAGTCCCGAGTCGTCCACCCCCGGGCGGATCACGGTGAGCGGTCGGCTGGTCAGCCGCGCCTCGCGCATCTCGCGTTCGCAGTTGTATGAGCCGGTGACCACCGCGTCAGCCCGGTGCAGCACCGCGCGCTGGGGCCAGTAGGTGAGGTAGAAGCTGCGCCAGATCGCCCGGACGTACCAGCTGTAGCCGGCCGGGATGTGGCGGATGCGGTAGAACACCATGTCGTGCACCGTGAGCACGAGCTTGTACCTGCGCCCGGTCGCGCCCATCGTCTGCATGGGGCTGAAGACGACATCCGGCTTCCACTTGTTGATCGAAAGCATGCCGATGAACGGCTCGAGCGCGCTGGTGCCCGCCCGTCCCTTGACCCAGGGCAGGTCGGGGAGCATGGCGAGCTGGCGCTCATCGCTGATGAGCATGGTCACGGGGTGGAGCTTCGCGAAGGCGCCGACCAGGCCGGCGGTGTAACGGCTGATGCCATCATGGCGCACGAGGCGCGTGTAGCGGCAGTCGAAGATCACTCTCACGTCGTGCGGGGCTCCTCGATCGGCCGGTGCGCGAATCCACGGTCCACGAGGAAGTCCTCGATCGCCTTCGCGGCAAGGTCGGGGACCTCGTAGTGGATGAGGTGGCCGACGCCGAGCAGCAGGTCGAGCTTGGCGTCCGGCATCGTCTCGATCACGTCGTAGTGCGCCTGCACGGGAGTGATGTCGTCGAGTTCCGCGGCGATCAGAAGGGTCGGGATGGTGATGTCGGCCGCGAAGTCGCTCACGTTCTTGCTCACCGACGCCTCGAACGCCTCGACCACGAAGTCACGGCTGGCGAAGCGGTTGAAGTAGTTGTGGTGCTCGGCGTGGATCCAGCGGCGAAGGTTCCTGTCCTTCGTCTTGGCGAGGGTCGAGCTCATGAACTGCACGACGAGCCAACGGCGGAGCAAGAAGGCGCCGACCCGGCTGGGGAGCTTGCCGGCGGTGCGGTAGAAGGCAACCGTGACGATCGTGGCCAGCTTGCTCGGCCCCTCAAGGCCGGACGTCGAGATCGGGTTGACGAGGATGAGGGCCGGGGTCTTCAGCCCGAGGGCCACGGCCTGGGCCGAGATGATGGTGCCGAAGGAGTGCCCGAGAGCGATCGCCTTGCCGGTGAGGCCGAGCACGTCGATGAACTCGGTGAGCCACTGGGCGAAGCCCGCGATGCTGTGCGGAACCTCGGTGAGCGGCGTCGACTCGCCGAAACCGGGCATGTCCGGCCCGATCCAGTGGATGTGCGGGAGCTGCGCGATGACCGGCTCCAGGCCGTGGTGCTCGCCCCGGTAGCCGTGGGCCACCACGATGGTCACCTCGGCGTTGGGGTCGCCGTATTCCCAGTAGCGCGTGGTGCTTCCGAGCACGCTGACTTCGTGGCGCTCCACGGGGATTTGATCGAGCAACGCGGCGTAGGGCGAGTGAGTGGTCATCACTGTCTAGTGTACGGACGGGAGGGTACCCAAGCGCTTGCATACGGCACCTAAACTCGTATCAATCCCCTCGCCACTCGAGATCTCGCTCTCGGAAGGAGCACTGTGAGCTTCACCGCACCCATCCAACTGCCCGGTCTCACCCTGGATCCGCAGTGGTACCGCCGATCGGTGTTCTACGAAGTCATGGTGCGGTCGTTCGTCGACAGCAACGGGGACGGCTCGGGCGACCTGCAGGGCCTGCTCTCCAAGCTCGACTACCTGCAGTGGCTCGGCGTCGATGCCCTGTGGCTTCCGCCGATCTACCAGTCCCCGCTTCGCGACGGCGGTTACGACGTTGCCGACTTCAAGAGCATCCTTCCCGAGTTCGGCACCCTCGACGAGTTCAAGGATCTCGTGACGAAGGCGCACGAGCGCAACATGCGCATCGTGATCGACTTCCCGCTCAACCACACGTCGGATCAGCACGAGTGGTTCCAGCAGTCGCGCCAGGACCCGGAGGGCCCGTACGGGGACTTCTATGTCTGGAGCGACACCGACGAGTCGTACCCCAACATCCGCGTCATCTTCGTCGACACCGAGGAGTCGAACTGGGCCTTCGACCCGGTGCGCCGCCAGTTCTTCTTCCACCGCTTCTTCTCGCACCAGCCGGACCTCAACTTCGAGAACCCGGCGGTGCAGGAGGCGGTCATCGACATCATCCGCTTCTGGCTCGATCTCGGGGTGGACGGAATCCGGCTGGACGCCATCCCGTACCTCTTCGAGTCGGAGGAGGGCAACGGCGAGGGCGAGCCGCCGACGCACGAGTTCATCAAGCGCGTGCGCGCGATCCTCGACGAGGACTACCCCGGCCGCATCATGATCGCGGAGGCCAACCAGTGGCCGCGCGAGGTCGCGGCCTTCCTCGGCACCGAGGAGGAGCCGGAGTGCCACATGGCCTTCGACTTCCCCGTCATGCCGCGCATCTTCTACTCGCTCCGCTCGCAGAACGCCGGGGAACTCACCCGCATCCTCTCGGAGACCCTGGACATTCCGGAGGGGGCCGGCTGGGGAGTCTTCCTGCGCAACCACGACGAGCTCACTCTCGAGATGGTGTCCGAGGAGTACCGCCAGGCGATGTACGGCTGGTACGCCTACGACCCGCGGATGCGTTCCAACATCGGCATCCGCCGCCGCCTCGCCCCCCTGCTCGACAATTCGCGCGCCGAGCTCGAGCTCGCCCACGCGCTGCTCTTCAGCCTGCCGGGGAGCCCGTTCCTGTACTACGGCGACGAGATCGGCATGGGCGACAACATCTGGCTGCCGGACCGGGACAGCTCCCGCACGCCGATGCAGTGGACCCCCGACCGCAACGCCGGGTTCTCCTCGGCCGACCCCGGCAAGCTCTACCTGCCGGTCGTGCAGTCGCTCGTCTACAACTACGCGCTCACGAATGTGGAGTCCCAGCTCGCCCAGTCCCGGTCGCTGCTGCACTGGGTGCGCAACGTGATCCACGTGCGCAAGGCGCATCCCACCTTCGGGCTCGGCTCGCTCACCGTGCTCGAGACCACGCACGAGTCGGTGCTCGCATTCGTGCGCACCTACGAGGGATCGGGCACGCAGTTCGGGGACTCCCCCGAGACCGTGCTCTGCGTCTTCAGCTTCGCCCACAACCCCGTCTCCGTGTCGATCCGAGCGAGCGACTTCGGCGGATCGGCCCTCTACGACCTCTTCGGAGGCGGCGAGTTCCCGGCCCTGGACGAGAACGGCGAGGTCACGCTCACCCTCGGCACGCAGAGTTTCTACTGGCTGCACGTCGGCACGCCGACGCATGCCGGTGGTCGGTCGTAGTCTCACATCGTGAGCAATTGGTGGAGTGGAAATCTCGGGGTCTTCGACCTCGAAACGACGGGCATCGACGTGGAGACGAGTCGCATCGTCTCGGCGCACGTCGGCGTGATCGACGCGACGGGGGCGAGCATCGAGCTCACCGAGTGGCTCGCCGATCCGGGGGTTGAGATCCCGGAGCAGGCGAGCGCCGTGCACGGGATTACCACGGAGCGAGCGCGGGCGGAGGGCAGGCCGGCCGCCGAGGTGGTGGCCGAGATCGTCGCCGCGCTGCGCGCACTGCTCGAGCGGGGCGTGCCGGTCACGATCTACAACGCGCCGTACGACCTCACCCTGCTCAATCGGGAGGCCGTGCGCTACGGCGTGTCGCCGCTCATCGGGCCCGCGCCGATCATCGATCCGCTGGTGATCGACAAGGCGGTCGATCGCTACCGCAAGGGCAAGCGCACGCTCGAGGCGGCGGCGCTCAACTACGGCGTCTCCCTCACCGACGCGCACGACGCCGGGGCGGATGCCGTGGCGGCCGGGCGGGTCGCCCAGGCCATCGCACGCAAGTTCGCGACCGAGCTCGGCGACGACCTCTCCGCGCTGCATGCGCAGCAGGCGAACTGGTGCGACGATCAGGCCGCCAGCTTCGAGGACTACATGCGCCGCACCAGGGACCCCGCATACACGGCCGCGCGCGGCTGGCCCGAGCGCTGAGCCCGCACCGGCGCTGAGCGGCGGCCTTGGCCCGCGCGGCCCGAGTTGCGTCGTTCCGTCGTTACATCGTGCGTCACCGTGCCGTCCCGTCCCACCGCGTCGCGGCGGGGGAAATCGCCTCGTGGCGGGGGATCTCGCCGCCGACGTGCCGTCGCGGCGGGGATATCGCGTGGCGGCGGGAGGCACAACTCCCTCCGCGACGGAGTTTCCCCGCCGGAGGGGCGCACAGCTCCCTCCGCGACGGAGACGCGACGGAGACGCGACAGAGACACCACACGGGGGCGACGCGGGGCGCCGGACGAGGGATGCCCGGCGAGCCCCACGACACGATCGCCCCGCTCGACTTCGGGCCGCGGCGCGCCTTAACGAGGGATGGCGACCGGCCGAAGCCGATCGCCATCCCCGTAGAGCGGGAGTCTTAGGCGCCGAAACCCTTGTAGCGCGAGTTGAACTTCTCGACGCGGCCGGCGCTGTCGAGGATGCGCTGCTTGCCCGTGTAGAACGGGTGCGAAGCCGACGAGATCTCGACGTCGATGACCGGGTAGCTGTTGCCGTCTTCCCAATCGATCGTCTTGTCGCTCGAGACCGTCGAACGGGTCAGGAACGTGGCGCCAGACGCGAGGTCGCGAAAGACGACCGGGGCGTACGTGGGGTGGATGTCAGACTTCATCGTGATTCCTTGGTTGTGATCGGGGAAAATATCTCAGAGAAAAATTCCGGCGCGTGGGCCAGCTAGCTACTTTACCAGAACAAGCGCCTTTCGGGCGCGACCGCGTCACCGGGTCGCCTCTCGGGTCTCAGCTGGCGCGGGCCGTGTACCGGCCGTTGATCTCCTCGACCTCGAGCGGCAGTCCGAAGGTGTCGCTGAGGTTCTGCGAGGTGATGACCTCGCCGATGGGACCGGCGGCCGTGATCGCGCCGTGGGAGAGCAGCAGCGCCCGGTTGAAGCCCACGGGGATCTCCTCCACGTGGTGGGTGACCATGATGATCGCGGGGGCCTGCGGTGCGCTCGCATAGCCGCCGAGCAGCTGCAGCAGCTCCTCGCGGGCGCCCAGGTCGAGGCTCGCGGCCGGTTCGTCGAGCAGCAGCAGCTCCGGGTCGGTCATCACCGAACGGGCGATCTGCACGCGCTTCTGCTCGCCGTCGCTCAGATCGCCGAACTTGCGGTTCTCCAGGTCTCCCAGGCGCCACTCCGCGAGCACCCTCTGGGCGCGACGGGTGTCGATGTCCTCATAGGTCTCGTTCCAGCGCCCGGTGACGGAGTAGGCGGCGGTGAGCACGACATCCAGCACCGTCTCGTTCTGCGGGATGCGGCGAGCCATGGCCGTGGAGGCGAAGCCGATGCGCGGACGCAGTTCGAACACGTCGACCGCACCGAGGGTGTCGTCGAGGATTCGCGCCTTGCCCGAACTCGGGTGGATCATCGCGGCCGCGACCTGCAGCAACGTGGTCTTGCCCGCGCCGTTCGGGCCGAGGATCACCCAACGCTCGTCACCGTTGACCGTCCAGTCGACGGACTTGAGGATGGGGTTGCCATCCCGAACGATCGATACGTCGGAAAGCTGGAGAACGCTGGCCATGCCCCAACCCTACCTTCGCGCGAGCGGGACGACTGGCCGCCGCGCGCCGATCAGGAGAGCACCGACCGATAGACATCCTGCGTGCGCTTGGAGATTTGCTGCCAGCCGAAGTCCCGTTCCGCCCACTCGCGACCGGCCGCGCCCATCCGCTTCGCCGTCTCGGGATCCGAGACGACTTCGGTGAGGATGCGCGCGAGATCGTTCACGAATTTCTGCGGATCGAGCGGCGTACCGGTGCCGTCGTCGGCCTGGTCGATGGGCACGAGTCGGCCGGTGACGCCGTCGTCGACGACCTCGGGGATGCCCCCGGTCGCCGTCCCGACGACGGGTGCGCCGCACGCCATGGCCTCGAGGTTGACGATGCCGAGGGGCTCGTACACCGACGGGCAGACGAAGGTGGTGGCCGAGGTGAGCACGGCCGAGAGGTCGTGCTGGCTCAGCAGCTCCTCGATCCAGACCACTCCGGTGCGCTCCTTCTGCAGCTCGGCGACGCCGGCGCGCACCTCGGCGAGGATCTCCGGGGTATCCGGTGCCCCGGCGCAGAGCACGAGCTGCACCTCCTTGGGCAGCTGGGCGGCCGCGCGCAACAGGTACGGCAGGCCCTTCTGGCGGGTGATCCTGCCCACGAACACCACCGACGGGCGGTCGGGGTCGATCCCCAGGGTGCGCAGCAGTTCGTCGTCCTCGACCGGGTGCCAGCGCTCGAGGTCGATGCCGTTGTGCACGACCGAGACCCGCTGCTCGTCGAGGGTCGGATAGGAGCGCAGGATGTCGCGCTTCATGCCGTGGCTCACCGCGATCACGGCGTCGGCGGCCAGGAAGGCGTCCCGCTCGATCCAGCTCGACACGCGGTATCCCCCGCCGAGCTGCTCGGCCTTCCAGGGCCGCAGGGGCTCGAGGCTGTGCGCCGTGACGACGTGGGGCACCCCGTGCAGCAACTGCGCGATTCGGCCGGCCGCGTTGGCGTACCAGGTGTGGGAATGCACGATGTCCGCTCCACCGACGTCCTGGGCGATCTCCAGATCGACGCCGAGGGTGGCGATCGACGGGTTCGCCGAGGCGAGTTGGGCGGGCACGAGATACCCGTGCACGTTCGGTTCGTCTCGCGGCAGGCCGAAGCAGCGCACGATGACGTCCAGGTCCAGGCGGAGGGCGCGCACGAGCTCGGTCACATGGACCCCGGCACCCCCGTAGACCTCGGGCGGGTATTCACGGGTAATCAAATCGACTCTCACGTGTTGAACGCTAGTACACGCCCACAGGTGCCTCTACTGTTGTCCCATGTCATCAAAGAAGATCTTCGGAATTGTGCTGGCTGGCGGCGAAGGCAAGCGGCTGATGCCGCTCACCGCGGATCGGGCCAAGCCGGCCGTCCCGTTCGGTGGCAACTACCGTCTGATCGACTTCGCGCTCTCCAACCTGATCAATTCGGGCATGCGCCAGATCGTGGTTCTCACCCAGTACAAGTCCCACAGCCTCGACCGCCACGTTTCGCAGACCTGGCGCCTGTCTGGCCTCACCAACTCCTACGTCGCCTCCGTGCCGGCCCAGCAGCGACTCGGCAAGCGCTGGTTCGCGGGCTCGGCGGACGCCATCCTGCAGAGCCTCAACCTGCTGCGCGACGAGAAGCCGGACATCGTGGTCGTCGTGGGTGCCGACCACGTCTACCGCATGGACTTCAGCCAGATGATCGCCGCCCACATCGAGTCCGGGGCCGGCGTCACGGTGGCGGCCATCCGCCAGCCGATCGCCCTCGCCGACCAGTTCGGCGTGATCGAGCTCGACAAGAACGATCCCACCCGCATCGCCCAGTTCCTGGAGAAGCCGCAGAACGCCGTCGGCCTCGCCGACTCCCCCGGCGAGGTTCTCGCGTCGATGGGCAACTACATCTTCGACGCCGACATCCTGATCGACGCCGTTCTGCGGGACGGCGAGCTGGCCACGTCCAACCACGACATGGGCGGCGACATCGTGCCGGACTTCGTCTCCCGGGGCGACGCGGCCGTCTACGACCTCAACCGCAACGAGGTGCCGGGGGCGACCGACCGCGACCGGTACTACTGGCGCGACGTCGGAACCATCGAGTCATTCTTCGACGCCCACCAGGACCTGATCTCGGCCCTGCCGATCTTCAACCTTTACAACAGCGAGTGGCCGATCTTCAGCCAGCAGCTCAACTCGCCGCCGGCCAAGTTCGTGCGTGATTCCCGCGGCAACCTCGGCACCACGATCGACTCGATCGTCTCCCTCGGGTCGTTGCTCTCCGGGGCGCACATCGAGCGCAGCGTGCTCGGTCCGTGGGCGATCATCGAGTCCGGGGCCCAGGTCGTGGACTCGATCATCTTCGACCGGGTGCGCATCGGGCCGGACTCGATCATCCGCCGGGCTATTCTGGACAAGGAAGTCGTCGTCACAGCAGGCGCAACCGTTGGAGTGGATGCAGAGGCCGACCGGGCCCGCGGATTCACCGTCACCGATTCCGGCATCACCGTCGTCGGCAAGGGCGTCACGGTCTCCTAGTCCCGCCGACTGGCCTCGCCGCGGCGGCCGTTCGAACCTCCCGCCCCCACAGGATGGCCACCATCGCTATGCCCCGATTCCTTGTCGTGCTCGACGTCGACTCCACCCTCATCGAGAACGAGGTGATCGAGCTTCTCGCGGATGCCGCGGGCTCCGGCGAGGCGGTGGCCGAGATCACGTCGCGGGCCATGAACGGCGAGCTCGACTTCGAGCAGAGCCTGCGCACCCGGGTCGCGACGCTCGCCGGGCTGCCGGAGTCGGTCATCCCCGAGGTCTCCCGGCTCATCACCGTCACCCCTGGCGTGCCCGCGATGATCTCGGGCGTGCACGAGGCGGGCGGCCGGGTGGCCGTCGTGTCCGGCGGTTTCCACGAGCTCATCGACCCGGTGGCGGCGACGCTCGGCCTCGACTACTGGCGAGCCAACCGGCTCGAGGTTGCCGATGGAGTGCTCACCGGCGGGCTCGTCGGGCCGATCATCGACGCGGAGGCGAAGGCGTCGACGCTGCGCGAATGGGCGGCCGACTTCGGCATCCCGCTGTCCCGCACGGTGGCCGTGGGCGACGGCGCCAACGACCTGCCGATGATGGCGGTCACCGGTCTCTCGGTGGGCTTCGACGCGAAGGCACCGGTGCGGGACCTCGCCGACGTGCTCATGGACGTGCGCGACCTCAGCCAGCTGCTTCCGCTGCTCGGCCTGCGCGGCTGAGCCCTTCGTCCACCCACTGGCCCGCCCGTTCCTCTCTTCCGAAATCCATGCAATCGTGCTGCACCACCGGCGTGTTGGTCACCGCCAGCGGCGTGTCGCCGAGGAATGCATGGATTTCGGAAGGGGAGGAACGCGCGGACGGGAAGGGGCGGGCGGCTAGTGGCCCATGCCGAGGCCGCCGTCGACCGGGATGACGGAGCCGGAGATGTAGCCCGCATCGTCGCCGGCGAGCCAGGTCACGACCTTCGCGACCTCCTCGGCGGTGGCGAAACGCCCGGCGGGGATCGACTTCTTGTACTCGGCCTGCTGCGCCTCGGGCAGTTCGGCCGTCATGTCGGTCTCGATGAACCCCGGCGCGATCACGTTCGCGGTGATGCCGCGGGAGCCCAGCTCCCTGGTCACCGAGCGGGCGAGGCCGACGAGTCCGCTCTTCGACGCCGAGTAGTTCACCTGGCCGGCGGATCCGAGCAGGCCGACGACGCTCGACACGAGGATGATCCGACCGAACCGGGCCTTGAGCATCCCCTTGGAGGCGCGCTTGACCACCCGGAACGCGCCGGACAGGTTGGTGTCCACCACCGAGGTGAAGTCGTCCTCCGTCATGCGCAGCAGCAGGGTGTCCTTGGTGATGCCCGCGTTCGCCACCAGGATCTCCACGGGACCGAGGGCGGCCTCGACCTCGGTGAACGCCGCGTCGACGGATGCCGCGTCCGTGACATCCGCCCGAACGGTGAGGCTGCCCACCGGGCCCTCACCCGATCGCGCGGTGACGGCGACGCGGTGGCCGAGGGCGATGAACTGCTCGGCGATGGCGAAACCGATTCCCCGGTTGCCTCCCGTAACGAGCACGGTTCGTGAAGTGGTCATGGTCACTCTCTTCCATTCGGTGCGCCCGGCACGGCAGAAAAACAATCCGGGGGCACGCGGCAAACTCCCACAATCTTAGACGTAGGCTTGACTCCTACTCATGGCTAAGCAGCAGTCGATAACCTCGCTCCCCCGGTCTCCCCAGGACGACCGGCGAAGCCGCATGGTCCAATACTCGGTGGCCATGGGAATCCGCACCGTGTGCATCATCGCGTGCCTCTTCACCCCCGGCTGGTGGCTGCTTCTGCCGGCCATCGGTGCCATCGTGCTGCCCTACATCGCGGTCGTCCTGGCGAACGCGAAGGGTGCGACCTCCTCCGTGGTGCTCCGGCCGGGCTCGATCGAGCGACTGCCGGTCGACGATCGATGATGATCGGCTTCGGCGAGGCAGAGCTCGAGCCGATCTGCTCGAGGGCGGAGTGCCGGGGGGCCGCGACCTGGAACATCAACTGGCGCAATCCGCGCATCCACGGCCCCGAGCGGGTGAAGGTGTGGCTGGCGTGCGATGACCATCGCGACTTTCTGAGGGACTACCTAGCCGCCCGGGACTTCCCCGTGGCGGTAACGCCGCTCGGCGAGTCCCTGGCGCGTGTGCCGGATCTCGAAAGCCCAGTGTCGTGAACGGTTGGCGGTTCGCGATCAGTCGCCGTTGGTTCGGCTACCTAGCGCTCGCTGTCGTCTTCGCCATCGTGTGCGTCGGTCTCTCCAACTGGCAGGTCAACCGCCTGAAGGAGACAGCGGCGGCCAATGACCTGGTGGACCGAAACTACGCGAGCGCGCCCCGCGCAGTGACCGCGGTGCTTCCGACGCTCACCTCATTCCGGGCCAGCCAGCAGTGGGTGCAGGTGCGGCTGAGCGGTCGCTACCTGCTCGACGAACAGGTGCTCGTGCGCAACCGCCCGCTGAACGGACAGCCGGGATTCGAGGTGCTCAACCCGCTGCTGCTCGACGACAGCACCGTGTTCGTCGTCGATCGCGGCTATCTGCCGGTGGGCAACAAGCAGGACGCCCCGGACAGCATCCCGAAGCCGCGCAGCGGCACGGTCTCCGTGGTCGTGCACCTGCAGGCGAGCGAGCCGGTGCTGGCCGGCCGATCGGGCGCCAACGGGCAGCTCGCCACCATCCACCTGCCCGACGTGGCGAGGCTCGTCGGTCGCCCCACCTACACGGGCGCGTACGGGCTCATGGTCTCCGAGACGCCGGCGGCGGCCACGCGACCGGCAGCCATGCCCAAGCCCGTGCTCGACGAGGGCCTGCACATCTCCTACGCCATCCAGTGGGTGCTGTTCGGGGTGATGGCCTTCCTCGGACTCGGCTACGCGATCCGCCAGGAATACCGGATGCGCAACGCCGACGACCCAGAGGAACGCGAGCGCGCCGACGAACGCGCCCGCCGCAAGGCGGAGCGCCCCAAAACAGACGACGAGATCGAAGACGAGATCCTCGAGGGCTCCCGCCACTGAGCTTGCGCCGCTGAATCGGCGCCGCTCTCAGGCCAGGGCCACCAGGTCGGCGTAGTCGCGGTTCCAGAGGTCCTCGGTGCCGTCCGGCAGGATGAGCACGCGCTCGGGATTGAGCGCCTCCACGGCGCCCTCGTCGTGGCTGACCAGCACCACGGCACCCGAGTAGTTGGCCAGGGCATCCAGGATCTCGAGGCGGCTCGCCGGGTCGAGGTTGTTGGTGGGCTCGTCGAGCAGCAGCACGTTGGCACCGGAGACCACGATCATGGCCAGTGCGAGCCGGGTCTTCTCTCCGCCCGAGAGCACTCCGGCGAGCTTGTTCGCGTCGTCACCGGAGAACAGGAACGATCCGAGCACGCGCCGCGCCTCGGTCTCGGTGATGTTGGGCGACGACGAGACCATGTTCTGCAGCACGGAGCGCTTCACGTCGATGGTCTCGTGCTCCTGCGCGTAGTAGCCGATGCGCAGGCCGTGCCCGGGCTCGAGCTGGCCGGTGTCCGGCTTGTCGACGCTCGCCAGGATGCGCAGCAGCGTGGTCTTGCCCGCGCCGTTGAAGCCGAGGATGACGACCTTCGAGCCGCGGTCGATCGCGAGGTCCACCGCGGTGAAGATCTCGAGCGAGCCGTAGCTCTTGGAGAGGTTGGACGCCATGAGCGGCGTGCGACCGCAGGGCGCGGGCTCCGGGAAGCGCAGCTTCGCGACCCGGTCGACTGCACGCACCTCGTCGAGGCCGGAGAGCATCTTCTCGGCGCGGCGCACCATCTGGTGTGCGGCGGCAGCCTTTGACGCTTTCGCACCGAACCTGGCTGCCTGCATCTGCAACACGCCCGCCTTCTTCTCGACATTGACGCGCTCTTTTTTGCGTCGCTCTTCGTCGGCGGCGCGCTGGCGCTGGTAGTTCTTCCAATTCATGTTGTAGATGTCGATGACCTGACGGTTTGCATCAAGGTAAAAGACCCTGTTTACCGTTTCTTCGACCAGTTCGACATCGTGGCTGATCACGATCAGGCCACCCTGGAAATTCTTGAGGAACTCGCGAAGCCAGATAACAGAGTCTGCGTCGAGGTGGTTAGTGGGCTCGTCGAGAAGCATGGTGTCTGCTCCGGAGAACAGGATGCGGGCGAGCTCGATGCGTCGGCGCTGGCCACCTGACAGGGTGGAGAGCTGCTGGTCGAGAATGCGGTCTGGCAGGCTCAGATTGCTCGCGATCGACGCCGCTTCCGCCTCGGCCGCGTATCCACCGAGCGCCATGAAACGATCCTGCAATTCGCCGTATAACTTCATCGCTCTGGCTGAGACTGTTGCGTCGGCATCGCCCATTTCGAGCGCGCTCTTTTCCATGCCGATGACGAGTTGGCCGAGCCCCCGGGCATCCAATATGCGGGTCCGAGCGAGATCTTCCGGGTTTCCCGAGCGGGGGTCCTGGGGCAGATAGCCGATTTCGCCGATGCGGTCGATGGTTCCGCCGGTCGAGGCCTCTTCGCCAGCCAGCACTTTCGTGAGCGTCGTTTTGCCGGCGCCGTTGCGACCAACCAGGCCTATTTTGTCCCCACGCTCGACCCGGAAAGTGACGTCTTCCATCAGCATGCGTGCGCCAACACGGAGTTCGAGTTCGTGCACGGCGAGCACAGGCATAGTCCAATTTTTATGTCGCTTTTCGACGACGGAGGGAGGGGGGAAGACTCTAGTATAAAACGTGGGTCAGCGGCTCGACGCCGTTAACCGAAGATCGCCACCCAGAGGAGAACCCATGTCTACCCTGTCCGTGACCGCCGGCCGTCCCACGCTGGCGGACAAACTCCTCTCCCGTTCGATCGCAACGGACGCTGTCCTGGTCGCTGCCGGTGCCGCTCTCACCGCCGTTGCAGCTCAATTGGTCATTCCGATTTGGCCGGTTCCCATCACAGGCCAGACTTTTGCGGTGCTTCTGGTCGGTACCGCGCTTGGCCCGATCCGCGGAGCTCTTTCGATGGTGCTCTACGCCGTTCTCGGCATTGTCGGCCTGCCAGTGTTCGCGGCCGGTCACAGCGGAAACCTGCTGGGTTATACCTCCGGCGGGTTTGTCATCGGCTTTATCTTCGCAGCGGCACTTGTCGGATGGCTCGCCCAGCGCCAGTGGGACCGCAAGATCGTCGGCACATTCGTTGCTTTTGTTGCCGGAACCGCAGTGATGTACGCCTTCGGACTCCCGTGGCTGTACGCCGTGCTCTCGACCTTTCCGCCGGCAACAATGACCCAGTACTTCGGCACCACCAGCGTGTTGCAGGCGACCTTCACCGGGGGCGTCGTTCCGTTCGTCTTTGGTGACCTCATCAAGGCTGTGCTCGCCGCGGCGCTGCTGCCCCTGACCTGGAAACTCGTGACCCGCGCAGACCGCGACAAGAAGTAGCGTTCGGCTTAGGTTGATCAGCCAGCTTAAGCAGATCGAGCCCGTTTAAGCAGATCGAGCCCGTCGAGATCTCCCGAAGTAATTTTTCTGGGGGAATCTCGACGGGCTCGATCTGCTTTAGCGCTCGAGCTGCTTGGGCGCTCGATCTGCTTTAGCGCTCGAGCTGCTTGGGCGCTCGATCTGCTTACGGGACTACT
>NZ_JAYSJZ010000108.1:0-5121 GCF_043726815.1 Lacisediminihabitans sp. | reverse complement strand
ATCTCCCAGAGGCAGTGCATGAGACCGCGAGAGTCCGTGGAGCCGATGTACATTCCGGGCCGCTTGCGTACGGCCTCGAGGCCCTCCAGCACCGACAGGTGCCTCGCCGAGTAATCGGAACTCGCCACGAATGTCTCCTCACGCCCGGCCCGTCTCCAGGGCATCAAGGAATGGATGGGAGCCGGGCCGTGTTCTAGCTTAATGACAGCGGATGACACCGCTGCCGCACGACACCCCCCTAGAACTGGGTCTACGCGTTCAGCGAAATACAGGCCTTTTGTCGCCCCTTTGTAACATGGGCGTGTTTGTATAGGGATAAGAAATTTTTCGATTAGGGAACTGGAGGAGCATCTCATGTCACAGATTGCACCCGAAACAACTGCACTAGACGAGCTCGACTCCAGCCACCAGCTCACCGCCTCCGACCGCTGCGACAGCTGCGGGGCCCAGGCGTACATTCGAGTGGCCATCGGTTCGAGCGAACTGTTCTTCTGCGCCCACCACGGCAAGAAGTACCAGGAGAAGCTCGCCGCGGTCGCGAGTGACTGGCACGACGAGTCGGCCCGCCTTCTTCAGGACCACCGCTCCTAACCCAACGACGCTTCACCCCAGCGCCTCCGGCCTCGTGCCGGGGGCGCTGCGTGGTTAACTCGCCGGGTTAAGCGCCGACGTAGCGGCGCGGGATGCGCGGACTCAGCCGAGTGACGATCTCCTCGCCGATCGTGCCGAGGGAGTCGCCCCACTCCTGCAGGGTCGGCTCGCCGCTCGTGCCGGGCCCGAAGATGACGGCGGTGTCACCGCCGCGAATGACCGACCCACCCACGTGCACGGTGATGCTGTCGAGCGTGACGGCGACCACCGGATGCCGCGTGCCGTTGATGGCCACGCCGATGCGCCCGACGGCCCAACCGGAGACGCCGTCCCCGGCGCCGATGGCGATCTCGGCGAGCGACTCGTTCACGGCGAACACCGGTGCCGTGAGCGTCATCACCGGCTCGAGGCCGAGAGAGTCGGCCGTGACGCCCCCGCCTGGCGAGATGCCGTAGGAGAACGCACCGATCCGCACCAGGTCGAAACGGGCGTCCGCACGGGCGAATGAGGCCGCGCTCGCGGCAAGATGGCGCACATCGAAGGCTGCCCCCAGCCCCTGGGCCACGCCGATCGCCTCGTGGAACCGCTCGATGGCCTCGGTATCCTCCCGGTCGGATGCCTCGGCGATGTGGGTCCACACTCCGACGGTGTCGACTGTGCCACGGAGTTCGACGGCCCGAGCCACCAGCGCCGGCCAGTGTTCGACATCCGCGCCATTGCGGTGAAGGCCCGTGTCGATCTTCAGGTGCACTCGGGCCGGCGAGTCGGTCGTGGCCTCCGCAATCTGATCGAGCTGGTCGATCGTGGAGACGCCGAGGTCGATGCCGGCCGCGATCGCCCGCGCGTAGTCCTCCCGCGGCGCGAACAACCAGGTGAAGATCGCGACGTCCGTGTGGATGCCGCCCTCGCGCAGGCGCAGTGCCGTCGCGATGTCCAGCGCGCCGATCCAGCCGATTCCGGCGTCGACGGCGGCGTTCGCGATCGGCAACAGTCCGTGGCCGTAGGCATCGGCCTTGATGACGGCCATGACGCCTGCCGGGGCGACCCTCGTGCGGATGCGGGCGAGATTGCGTCGGTATGCCCCGAGGTCGACGCTGAGTTCCGGGCCGCTCACACGAACACCCGCGGAAGATGAGTGCCGAACACCGTGGTGACTTCACCGGCGCTCACGCCGAGCCGGGCCGCCCAGGATGCCGCGGAGGGCTCTCCGCGTCGCCCGTCGCCGAACACGACGGCTTCGTCGCCCACCGACGCGGTGTCCGTTCCCAGGTCGAGCACCAGGGCGTTCATCGCGACTCGCCCGGCAATCGGGCGCTGCTTGCCGCCCAGGAAGAGCGTGCCCAGGTTGCTCGATCGCCGATCGAGCCCATCCGCGTAACCGATGCCGATCAGCGCGAGGTTGGTTCGCGCCGGCGCGCGCCAGGTGAAACCGTACGACACGCCCTCCCCGGCCTCGATGGTCTTCGTGCCCACCACGAGGGCGCTCACCCGCATGGCGGCGCGCAGTTCGAGATCCTCGGTCAGGCCGTACAGTTCGGCGCCGGCCACGTACGAAAGCTCCCGATCGCTCCCGCCGGGCGTCGCCGCGCCACCGAATGACTCGGTCTCCGAACGGAGGCCAGACAAACCGCGCGTGGTCGTGATGTCGGTCAGCTCCTCGAAATCGCCGAGCTCCCGCGCATCGTCGAGGTCGCAGGTGGCGAGGGACCGAACCCCGCCCTCGATGGCCGCCCGTGCGACGCCCACGGCTCCGTGTCCGTAGCCGTCGCCCGCGACATCCGCCGTCAGAAGCCGCGGGAAGACGCGCGCGGCCAGCACCGCGGCGTTGTCGCGAATGGCCGCGAGGTCGATCTGCGCGCTGCACACCACCGAACCGGGCATCCGGGCGTCGCTCACCGTCATCACCTCGTGGTTGTCGAAAGGCCTGGAGAGCCTAGATCCTCGAGAATACGTGCTTGGCGTTGGCCGCGATCACTTCACGCGCCCGCGCGGCGAAACGATCGAGGTCGGCGTTCGTGGTCGCGGGCGCGTAGTCGAATCCGCGACGCGCCGCGATCGAACCGATGATCGCATCCGTGAGCAGCGGATTGAGGGGAAGCACGGGCCCGCCCACCTGGGTGCCGATGCTCGTGCCGTCGAGAACTCCCTCGACCGCGCCCTCGCTGTTGCCGGTGCCCGCCTCGAGGATGCCGAGCGGCTTGGCCTTCGCGTCGAGCGACCAGCGGGAGGCGTTGTCTTCGAAACCGACGACCTGCCCGAAGGGGGTGTCGACAATCACATAGCCGACCGAACGCTCCGGGATGCGGGTGGACCGGAACGGCAGGATGCCGAGGCCGTCGATCGTGCTGCCGTCCAGCAGCGTGATGGAGCGGCCGAGCAGCTCCGCCCCCGACCCGTAGGCGAACACGGGAACCTCGGCCGCGCGGTAGGCCCGGAGTCGGTCGGCGAGGGAGACGAGGTCGTCGTAGACGTTGCGCATCGCCGAGAGGGGGCCGTTCCCCACCACGACGAGGTCGACGTCGTTCGGGAGCTCGTTGCCGATGTGGTGTTCCACCACGGACACGGTGAGGCCGGCATGCTCGAGGCGGGCGCGGAGCGCCATCACGTTTCCGCGGTCGCCGGCGACGCCGAGCTCGTCCGGGTACAGCTGAACGATCGTGACCGTGGTGTTCATCGCTGGTTCTCCAGCTCGAGGAAGCCGATCTGCTTTCGCGCGAGCATCATGATCTCGTAGTTGACGATCCAGGTCTTGAGGCCGGTGGACGGCTTCGGGAGGGCACGCATGAGGTCGATCGCCTTCTTCAGGTCGGGCTCGACCGCGCCGATGGCGATCCCCTCGTGCTCGAGCCGCAGCGCGATCTGCCAGGCCTTGGCACCGGTCACGACGTCCACGTGGTCGAGGGCGGCGAAGTCGATGTCGTAGATCCAGGAGATGTCCGGGGTGCCCTCGTCGATCGCGAGAAGCACCTGTTCCGGGGGCTCGGGGAGCGCGTCCAGGTTGAGCTGAAGGCTCGCCGCATTCTTGAACATCACGAACTCGACCTGTTCGTTTCCGAAGTCGAGCAACTCGCCGCGACCATAGGCAGGCTTCATGGCGGCGAAGGCCGCGGCCGAGGATGCCGCGTCGAACCTGTCGCCCAGGATGACGGCAGCGGTCGCAAGCGCCGCGGCGGCGTCGATGGCGTAGTGCAAGCCCTTGGCGGGGAGAGTGACGTCGATCGTCGCGCCCGCGACCTCGATCGCGGCTCCGGCGCGATCCGTCGCGACCAGCTCCGCGAGGGCGTCGTGGTGCTCCGGCTCGATAGCCGCGTCCCGGTAGTCCTTCGCGTTGAACAACCCGTGCGGTGCCCGCGCGATGAGGTCGGCGGAGGCTCCGAAGTAGCTGATGTCGGGACCGGTGGTCGCGTCCCCGTCCGGGTAGCGCCGAGCGATCTTCGAGAGGTACGGATCCTCGCGGTTGGTCACGATGTGCAGTCGCGCCTGCTGGGCGGTGTCGAGCATCATGTCCGCGACCCGCTCCGTCTCGTAGAAACGGTAGAGCTGGTCGACCTGGGTGTTGAGCACGAGCACTGTCGACGGCGGCACGGTCGCCGCAAACTCGAGCGCGAACGCCTCATCCACTTCGAGCACCCCGATGTCGGCGTCGAGGCGCCCGAGAACGCTCGACTCGGCCAGGATCGACGACGCTATCCCCTGCGGGAGGTTCGCCCCCGACGGGTTCGTGAACACCCGGAGGCCGTGGCCGCGCAGCACCTCGGTGAGCATGTGCGTGGTCGTGGACTTGCCGTTCGAGCCGAGAACGTAAACGATCCCGTACTCGAACTGTCCGGTGACGTCTTCGAGAAAGCCGGGCGCGAGCTTCGTGGTGACGTAGCCCGGAAAGGCCGAGCCGCCGCCGCGAAGCTTCGCGAGGGCGCGCACGGTCTTGCCCAGCACCACGGGCACGAAATACTTCAGACCGCTGGGCTTTCCCCCGCCGGCCGATTTACTCAAGATAGTCGCGCAGCGACTGCGACCGGGACGGGTGGCGGAGCTTCGCCATCGTCTTGGACTCGATCTGGCGAATGCGCTCCCGCGTCACGCCGAAGGTGTCGCCGATCTGGTCGAGCGTCTTCGGCATTCCGTCGCCCAGTCCGAATCGCATCCGGATCACGCCGGCCTCGCGCTCGGACAGGGAGTCGAGAAGCGACTCGAGCTGCTTCTGCAGCATCGTGAAGCCCACGGCATCCGCGGGAACGACGGCCTCGGTGTCCTCGATGAGGTCGCCGAACTCGCTGTCGCCATCCTCGCCGAGGGGCGTGTGCAGCGAGATGGGCTCTCGGCCGTACTTCTGCACCTCGATGACCTTCTCGGGAGTCATGTCGAGCTCGCGGCTCAACTCCTCCGGAGTCGGTTCGCGACCGAGGTCCTGCAGCATCTGGCGCTGCACGCGGGCGAGCTTGTTGATGCCCTCCACCATGTGCACCGGGATGCGGATGGTGCGGGCCAGGTCGGCCATGGCGCGGGTGATCGCCTGGCGGATCCACCAGG
>NZ_JAYSJZ010000107.1:0-1522 GCF_043726815.1 Lacisediminihabitans sp. | reverse complement strand
GTCTGGCGCCTATCTGGTTGGTCCTCGTCATCGCGGCAGCGTTCCTCTTCGGCAACGTCCTCATGACCAAGCAGCAGGTCGGACCACCTCGTCTCGTGGAACGAGGCCTCATTGACCTCCTCCTCGTACTCGGACCATTGGGCGCGCTCGTTCTCGCGCGGACCCCCGCCGCACTGGCCGTGCCCATCTGGATCGTCTCGTCCTTCCTGTTCGTCTGGGCAGGAAGAGCCCGAAAGGCCGGAGCCGAGTGGCTGGCACCAGTCGTGGCGATCGTGTGGTTCGCCTTTGTCTCTGTCGTCATCCTCCGGGTGACGGGCGTCCCACACATCGACGTCTATCAGTATCTGAACGATGGGGTTAGGGCCCAGCTGCACGGAGAGAACCCCTTCGCCATCACCATGACCAACGTCTACAGCGCGGCGGAGAACGCTGAGAACTACGGTCCGGGCTTTCTTGTGGACGGCAGGGTCCCCTTCGGATTCCCCTACCCCCCCGTGCTCCTGATCCTCGCCGTCCCGGGCTACCTCCTGGGAGACGCGCGCTACACCAGCGTGCTCCTGGCATCGCTCACCGCCTTGGCGGTCCTCGGTCGCGGGCGGGATCCGAGGCGTCGGCTCGCGTCGGTGATGCTTCTCGCGGCCCCGGGCACGTGGTGGGTGATCAGTCAGGCCTGGACGGAGGTCGGGGTCGTGGCCCTCTTCGGCGCGGCGGCCTTCGCGGTCGCACGAGGCAAGCTCGTGCTGGCGGCCGCCCTGGTGGGAGCGCTCCTGGTGTCCAAGCAGTACTTCATCGTCGCGCTCCCGGCTCTCTGGACTCTGCGGCCCTACGCGACGCGAGCGCGGGTTGTGGTCATGACGGCTACGGCGACGATTCTCACCGTCCCGTGGTTCCTCGCGAGCCCCCAAGCGTTCATCCACTCGGTGGTCGAGTTTCAGACGTTGACCCCCATGCGGTTCGACTCCCTCGGCCTGCTCGTCGAAGTAGTCAAGTCTGTGGGTGGGGCCGACAGCGGTGCGTTCAGGGCCCTTCCGATCGTCGTCGGGCTCGGCGTTGCGACAGCCGCCGCCGTCCGGGCTCCCCAGAGAGCTGGGGGTTTCGCCGCTGCCACGTGCCTCTCCGTCCTCGTCGCCATGCTGATGGCCAAGCAGGTCTTCTTCAACTACTACTACTTCATCGCGTGCGGCCTCCTCATCACTGCCGCGGTCTGGGACCGGCCACCCGGAGCGGCAGAGATCGGGACGAACGAGAACGGACACTCTGCGCCAACGACTACGAAGGTCTCCCCTAGCCTCCTTCCATGAGCTCTGCTCCCGGGACCCTCGACTGGCTGACCCTCGCCGACCACCTCGACCTCGTCGCCGCGCCGGTCGCGGACGCTGCCGCGCTCGTGCCTGGCGCGCGGGTGGCGAGCATCGACGTGACCCTCGCCGACACGGCGGCCTTCTGCACGGCATACGACGTGGCGCCGGAGTCGTCGGCCAACTGCGTCATCGTCGCCGGGAGACGTGGTGACGTGACAACG
>NZ_JAYSJZ010000106.1:0-22265 GCF_043726815.1 Lacisediminihabitans sp. | reverse complement strand
CCAGGGCATCGACCCGCAGATCGACTTCAGCGACCTCGATGAGGTGAAGCGCACCGCCGAGTACTGCAACCAGCTGCCCGTGCACGAGCGCAGCCCGTGGGCCGGCGACCTCGTCTACACGGCCTTCAGCGGCTCGCACCAGGACGCCATCAAGAAGGGCTTCGAGGCCATGGCCGCCGAGGCCGCCGAGAAGGGCGTCTCGGTGGACGACCTCACCTGGGCGGTGCCGTACCTGCCGATCGACCCCAAGGACCTCGGCCGCAGCTACGAGGCCGTCATCCGGGTCAATTCGCAGTCCGGCAAGGGCGGCGTGGCCTACCTGCTCAAGAACGACCACGCCCTCGACCTGCCGCGCAAGCTGCAGATCGAGTTCTCCGGTGTCGTGCAGGCGAAGACGGATGCCGAGGGCGGCGAGGTGACGAGCGCCCAGATCTGGGAGATCTTCACCGACGAGTACCTTCCGGCCGCCGCCGACGACGACAAGTGGGGCCGCTTCGAGCTCGCCCAGACGCGCACGTCGAGCGACATGTCCGGCGTCGTCTCGCTGCAGACGAGGCTGCGGGTGGGCGAGGACACGATCGACGCCGAGGCGACCGGCAATGGCCCGGTTGCCGCGTTCCTCAAGGTGCTCGAGGCGCAGGGCATCGTCGTGAAGGTCTACGACTACGTGGAGCACGCCCTCAGTTCCGGCGGCGACGCGCAGGCCGCCGCCTACGTCGAGTGCGCGGTGGGCGACAAGCGGCTGTGGGGCGTGGGCATCGACGCCGACATCTCCACGGCATCCCTCAAGGCCGTCGTCTCCGCCGTGAACCGTGCGGTGCGCGAGGAATCGGGCAATCTGGCCCTCGCGACCGCCTAGAGACAGCGCCGCCCGCGGGGCGACCGGCAGACGACGTCATCGAGCCGGCCGTCCCGCGTCTCGATGCGGGTTGTGCGCGCAGTCGTGAGAGGCTCGATCAAATGAGTATCGAAACATCCGGACCCGTCACGTCGACCCCGGCCTGGTGGACCGACGCGGTCGTCTACCAGATCTCCCCCCGCAGCTTCGCCGACTCCAACGGGGACGGCGTCGGCGACCTCGCCGGAATCCGGTCGCGACTCGACCACCTGCAGCAGCTCGGAGTGGACGTGCTGTGGCTCTCGCCGATCTACCGCTCGCCCCAGGCCGACAACGGCTACGACATCAGCGACTACCGGGACATCGACCCGCTCTTCGGCACCCTCGCCGAGTTCGATGGCCTCCTCGCGGAGGTGCACGACCGCGGGATGAAGCTCGTGATGGACCTCGTGGTCAACCACACGAGCGACGAGCACGCCTGGTTCGAGGAGTCGCGCGGCTCGCTCGACGGCCCCAAGCGCGACTGGTACGTCTGGCGCGACGGCCACGACGGGCGCGAACCCAACCTCTGGCGCAGCGCGTTCGGCGGCCCGGCCTGGAGCCTCGACGAGACCACCGGCCAGTATTACCTGCACCTGTTCGCGGCGAAGCAGCCGGATCTCAACTGGGAGAACCCCGAGGTGCGCGGCGCCGTCTACGAGATGATGAACTGGTGGCTCGACCGAGGCGTCGACGGCTTCCGCATGGACGTGATCAACTACATCGCGAAGGTGCAGTCCGACCTCGTCGGCGATAGCACCCAGGCCACGATGGGCGGCCAGATCCACGACTTCCTGCAGGAGATGAACCGCGAGGTGTTCGCCGGGCGCGACACCGACCTGATCACCGTCGGCGAGATGCCCGGCGTGACGGTGGATGACGCGGTGCTGTTCACCGGCGTCGATCGGCTCGAGGTGGACATGGTGTTCCAGTTCGAGCACGTGGGCCTCGACCACGGGCCGGTCTCCAAGTTCGACAACGTGCCGCTCTCGCTCGTGGAGCTGAAGCGGTCGCTCGGACGCTGGCAGGACGGCCTCGCCGAATCCGGCTGGAACAGGCTGTACCTGGGCAACCACGACCAGCCCCGGTCGGTGTCCCGGTTCGGTGACGACGGGCGGTACCGGGTCGAGTCGGCGACGATGCTCGCGACCGTGCTGCACCTGCACCGTGGCACCCCGTACGTCTACCAGGGCGACGAGATCGGCATGACCAACGCCGGCTTCACCTCCATCGAGCAGTATCAGGACATCGAGTCCGTCAACTACTTCGCCGAGGCCACCGCCGCGGGAGCCTCGCCCGCCGAGGTGCTCGACGCCCTGCGCTATCGCAGCAGGGACAACGCGCGCACGCCGGTGCAGTGGGACGCCACCGAGCAGGCCGGCTTCACCACCGGCACGCCGTGGCTCGAGGTGAACCCCAACCACGTCACGGTGAACGCCGCCGCGGATCGCGCCGCCGGTGCACGCTCGGTGTTCGAGCACTACCGTCGCCTCATCGAGCTGCGCCACCGGTCCGCCGTAGTGGCGCTCGGTGCCTTCGCCATGCTCGAGCCGGAGCATCCCACGCTCTATGCCTTCACGCGCACCCTCGGCGACGAGTCGCTGCTCGTGGTGGGCAACTTCTCGAGCGAGGAGCTCGAGGTTCCGTTGCTCGAATCGGCTCGGGCGACGGCGGGAACCCTCGTGATCGGCAACTACGAGGCGGCCGGCGGGGGAGCCGGCGCCACGCTGCGCCCCTGGGAGGCGCGCGTCATCAGACTGGCGTGAGGCGCGCACCGGATAGCATCGCTGAGGGGCCGAGGCGGCCCGGGCGGGCGAACGGCCGGCCGGCACATCGATCGAAGCACCTGGAGCTGACGTGAAGACCATCGGAATCATCTTCGGCGGAGCGAACAGCGAGCACGAGGTGTCGTGCGCGTCGGCCATGCACGTTCTCGCCAACCTCGACACCGACCTCTTCGTGGGCGTTCCGCTCGGCATCGACCGCCGGGGCGGCTGGCATCGGCTGGCGTCGGTGGACGACCTCGAGGGCGCGGGGGAGGGCACGCGGTTTCCCGACCTCGACGGCATCGACGTCGTGTTTCCAGTGCTGCACGGGCGATTCGGCGAGGACGGCACCGTGCAGGGACTGCTCGAGCTCGCCGGACTCCCGTACGTCGGGTGCGGGGTGCTCGCGAGCGCGCTCGCGATGGACAAGAATCTCGCTCAACGGCTGCTGGAGGCGAGCGGGGTGCCGACCATCCCCACCCACTCGGTGACCGCGGCCACTGCCGGCGAGGCGACGGCACTCGCCGACGACCTCGGCTATCCGCTCTTCGTCAAGCCCAACCGGTCCGGATCGAGTGTCGGCGTGAGCCAGGTGACCTCGCCCGCCGAGCTCGACGCCGCGATCGCCCTCGCCCTCGACCACGACACGACGGCCCTCATCCAGAAGACGGTCGAGGGCGACGAGGTCGACCTCGGAGTTCTCCAGCTCGTGAACGGCGACCTCACCGTCGGTGCGCCACTGCGCGTCGTGAAGAAGGGGCACGCCGCGTTCTTCGACTACGCCTCCAAGTACACCGAGGGCGCCGTCGAACTGGAGGTGCCCGCGCGCATCCCGGGGGAGATCACCGAGCGGCTCGTCGCCCTCGCGAAGCTCGCCTTCACCACGCTGTCCTGCGACGGTCTCGCGCGAGTGGACTTCTTCGTCGGGCGGGACGGCACGATCACCCTCAACGAGGTGAACACCCTCCCAGGACTGACGGCGCTCAGCCACTACCCGCGGATGTGGCCGCCGGTGGGAATCAGCTACACCGAACTGCTCACGAGGCTCATCGACCGGGCTGGCGTGGCCGCCTGAAGCCCGCGATCCGGGGAATCCGTTCGATCCGGCGCTGCTCAGGCAGGCTCCAGCGGAAGAGCACGGCGAGCACGCGCACTCCGAAGGTCACGATCACGCAGATCGTGGCGGCGATGAACACGGGCACGCCGAGCGCGAGCAGCGTGACGAGCGTGCTCGCCCCCGCGACGGCGGCGACCGCGTAGAGCGAGCCGACGTGCATGAGCGCGATCGGCAGGTTGAGCAGCATGTCGCGCAGGATCGAGCCGCCGACGGCCGCCACGACGCCCACGAAGACCGAGGGGATGGCGGGCAGCCCCAGGGACAGCGCCTTCGTGGTGCCGATCGCGCAGTAGAGGCCGATCGTGAGGGCGTCGAGCACGGTGATCACGGTGCCGAGCCGGGAGAACAGCCGTTCGAGAAGCATCCCGAGCAGCGCCGCGCCGGTCGCGACGATCAGGTACCAGTTCTGCTGCAGGGCCACGGGAACCTCGTTGAGCAGGAGGTCGCGGATGAGGCCGCCGCCGAAGCCCGCCGCGATGCCGATGATGGCGACGCCGAGCAGGTCGAGCCGACGGTCGCGGAACTGGGCGGCGAACATCGCACCCTGCAGGCCACCGATGCCGATCGCGAGCAGGTCGGCCCAGAGGGGTATCGCAAAGGTCGCTTCTGTCACTCGCCCATTCTGCCGCCCCGGGGGCGGCATCCGGCCGAAGCACGGCGGCCGGGGGGATACTGGAGGCATGCCCCTGTACCGTGACGAAGCCGTGGTGCTGCGCACCCACAAGCTGGGTGAGGCGGACCGCATCGTCACGATGCTCACCAGGCAGCACGGCAAGGTTCGCGCCGTGGCCAAGGGAGTACGGCGCACCGCCTCCAAGTTCGGAGCGCGGCTCGAACCGTTCATGGTCGCCGACGTGCAGCTCTACGAGGGGCGCAGCCTCGACATCATCACCCAGGCCGAGTCCGTGGGCTCCTACGGGGCGGACATCACGACCGACTACGGCAGCTACACCGCCGCCAGCGCTATGGTCGAGGCCGCCGACAAGCTCACCGAGGCCGAGGCGAGCCTGCAGCAATACCTGCTGCTCGTGGGGGCGCTGCGTTCGCTCGCCCGCCGGGAGCACGGCGCGAGCCTCACCCTCGACTCGTACCTGCTGCGTGCCCTGTCGATCGCCGGCTGGTCGCCGAGCTTCAACGACTGCTCGGTGACCGGTGCTCCCGGACCGCACTCGGCATTCGTCGTGCAGTTGGGCGGGGTGGTGGCGGATGCCGTGGCGCCGCCCGGTGCCCCGCGGCTCGACGCGAACACCCTCCTGCTGCTGTCCTCGCTCCTCACCGGCGACTGGGCGACGGCGGATGACGCCGACGATCGCACCCGCTCCCAGGCGAGCGGCGTCGTGGCCGCCTACACGCAGTTCCACCTCGACCGCGGCCTGCGCTCGCTCGAGCACGTCGACCGGCGGACCACGGCGTGAGCGTGCGGAAGACCCACCGGGACGCGGTCGACTTCAAGCCGATCGACTGGACCGGGCTGTACCCGCCCGAGCTTCCGAGGGCCGCCGTGCCCGAGCACGTCGCCATTGTGATGGACGGCAACGGCCGCTGGGCCAACGGCAAGGGACTCACGCGCGTGGAGGGCCACAAGGCCGGTGAGGCGTCGCTCCTCGACGTCGTGGCCGGCGCCATCCAGATCGGGGTCAAGCACCTCAGCGTGTACGCGTTCTCCACCGAGAACTGGAAGCGCTCACCCGACGAGGTGCGGTTTCTCATGGGATTCAACCGGGACGTGCTGCATCGCCGCCGCGACCAGCTCAACGACTGGGGTGTGCGCGTGCGTTGGGCCGGCCGCCGCCCGAGGCTCTGGGCGTCGGTGATCAACGAGCTGCAGTTCGCCGAACGGCTCACCGCGGAAAACTCGGTGCTCACCCTCACGATGTGCGTCAACTACGGCGGCCGCAACGAGATCACGGATGCCGTGCGCGCCCTCGCCGAGGAGGTCGCCGCCGGCCGGCTCAAGCCGTCCGGCATCACGGAGAAGGCCATCCAGCGCCACCTCTACGCGCCGGAGCTTCCCGACGTCGACCTCTTCGTGCGCAGCTCGGGTGAGCAGCGCACCAGCAACTTCATGCTCTGGCAGAGCGCATACGCCGAGATGGTCTTCCTCGACACCCTCTGGCCGGACTTCACCCGCGTGCAGCTCTGGGAGGCCATCCAGCTCTACGCCCAGCGCACCCGGCGCTTCGGCGGCGCGATCGACGCCCCGTCCGCGTAACGGAGACTTTCTGCATGGCGGCGATGGTGGGTCCGGGCGGTCGAGAACCGCTGACGGTGAGGCATCGCGATGGCGGATTTCGCTAGTGTGGCCTCATGGCTGACCGCACCCCCATCCGCACCGGCATCATCGGCTATGGCCTCTCCGGACGCGTCTTCCACTCGCCGTTCATTTCGACCAATCCGCGCTTCTCGCTCGAGGTCATCTCCACGAGTCATGCCGGGCGGCAGACGGTGGCGAAGTCGCAGCATCCCGACGCCGAGATCGTGGGGAGCCCGGACGAACTCTTCGCGCGCAAGCTCGACCTGATCGTGCTCGCCTCGCCGGCCCACGTGCACCTCGAACAGGGTCTCGCGGCAATCGCGACGGGGGCGGCGCTCGTGATCGACAAGCCGTTCGCGACCACCACGGCCGAGGCCGAGACGCTCATCGTGGCTGCCGAGGAGGCGGGCGTGCCGCTCTCGGTGTTCCAGAATCGCCGCTGGGATGGGGACTTCCTCACCGTGCGCCGCCTCCTCGCCGAGGGGGCACTCGGCAGCGTGCACCGGTTCGAGTCGACCTTCGAGCGCTGGTCACCGGGGCTCCGTGACCGCTGGCAAGACACGACGACCAGCGCGCAGGGGGCGGGCATCACCTACGACCTCGGCAGCCACCTCATCGATCAGGCCCTGCAGCTCTTCGGGCCGGCGTCGGTCGCCCACGCCGAACTCGCGGTGCTGCGCACGGGCGGGGTGAGCGACGACGAGGCCTTCATCTCGCTGCTGCACGACAGCGGGGTGCGGTCGCATCTCACGCTCAGCCGGTTCGCGGCGCAGAACGCGCCCCGCTTCCGCGTGCTGGGTTCCGCCTCCGCCTATTCCGTCTACGGTCTCGACGGCCAGGAGCCCGCGCTGGGGGCCGGAGTCCTGCCCACCGAGGACGGCTTCGGGGTGGAACCGCCCGAGAAGTGGGGCCAGGTCGGCATCGCCGGCTCGAGCGACACCCCGCTCGTGGCGGTGCCCACCGAACGCGGAGACTACGCCGCCTTCTACGCGGGCATCGCGGCCGCGATTCGGGACGGCGAGCCCGTGCCCGTGCTGCCACGCGAGGCCCTCGAGACGCTGCGGATCATCGAGCGCGTGCACGAACTCGCCGGCGCCTGACGATCTAAAAAGCTCAGGCGGCGGTGAGCCCCCAGTCGTGCCCGTCGAGCGTGTTCAACAGCGCGATGGTGGCCGCGAGGCTCGGCACCCGGCGCGCGCCGTCGCTCGCGATCAGGTGGATGCTGCGGTCGCTGGGCGGCGTGTGTGGCCGGATCACTGCTCCGGCCGGCAGCGTCGCCGTCGCGAGGGCGAGCCGGGGGAGCATGGCCACCCCGATGTCGCTCGCCACGAGATTGAGCACGGCGCTGGCGTTGTCGGTCTCGAACGCGATGAGCGGGTCGAAGCCGGCCAGTTCGCAGACCGCGAGGAGATGGCCGCGACAGCGCGGGCATCCGGCGATCCAGCGTTCGGTGGCGAGGCCCGCCACGTCCACGATCGGATCGCCGGCGAGGGGATGTCCGGCCGGCAGCACCACCACCATCTCCTCGGTGAAGAGCGTCTCCATGCTCAGGCCGCTCGCGCTGTCCCGATGCGGGTCCGTGCGGTCGCCCGGGTAGCTGAAGGTCACGGCGAGGTCGATGGCGCCCTCGCGCATGAGGGCGACCGCCTCGGGCGGCTGCGCCTCGATGTAGCTGAGCTGGATGCCGGGGTGCAGGCTCGCCATCGCCCCGAGCAGCCGGGGCACGATCGTGGATGACGCGGTGGGGAACGCCGCCAGGCGCACCGTCCCCGAGCGCAGGCCAGCGAGGTCGGCGAGGTCGCCCGAGGCAGCGTCGAGGGCGGAGGTGATGGTGATGGCGTGCCTGGCGAGAACCTGACCGGCCTCGGTCAGCCGAACCGATCGCCCCACCCGGGTCACCAGCGGCAGGCCGAGCCGCGCCTCGGTGCGCTGGAGGTGCTGGCTCACGGCCGGCTGGCTGTAGCCGAGTGACCGGGCGGCGCCGGTGATCGTTCCGGTCTCGGCGATCGCGCGCACGATGCGGATCGATTGCAGGTCCAGTTGCGGGTCGAGCTCGAGAGTCATAGGTGAATGTTATTGGTTCTATCCGAAGTATGCCCTTGTCGCATGATTAAGGGGCGAGCATCATGGGGACATGACGAGTGCAACGACGGCCACAAGCCGCACAACTTCCCGCCCCCTCTCGCCGGCCCTACAGCGGGCCATCGAGCGCTTCGAAGCCCCGCGCGGATTCCTCGCGGTCGCCTCGATCGGCCTTCCCACGGACGAGACCGTCGCCGCCCAGAGGGCCGACCTGGATCTCTGGTCGGCGGCCAAGCGCGATCCGATGGACTACGACGCCGTGATCGAGCGCACGCGCGGCCACTACGCCTCGCTCGTCGGCGTCTCACCGGACCGCGTCGCGACGGGCTCGCAGACCTCCGTCATGACGAGCCTCATCGCCGCGGCGGTTCCGGATGGTGCGGAGGTGCTCTGCGTCGACGGCGACTTCTCCTCGATCGTGTTCCCCTTCCTCGAGCGGAAGTCGATCCGGGTGCGCAACGTGCCGCTCGCCGCGCTCGCCGAATCCATCACGGACGACACCTGGCTCGTCGTGTTCTCGCATGTGCAGTCGGCGACCGGCCAGGTCGCGGATGTCGCGGCGATCCTCGAGGCGGCCGCGGCGCACGACACCTTCACCTTCTGCGACACGACCCAGTCGGCCGGGGTGCACCCGGTCGACGCCTCGGTCTTCGACGCGACGGTGTGCCACACCTACAAGTGGCTGTGCTCGCCGCGCGGGGTGGCATTCCTCACGCTGAGCGAACGGTTCGACGCCCTCCTCACGCCGATCCAGGCCGGCTGGTATGCCGGCGACGACGTCTGGAAGTCCTGCTACGGACCGCAGATGCACCTTGCCGCGAACGCGCGGCGGTTCGACGTCTCCCCGGCCTGGCCGGCGTGGGTGGGAGCAGAGCCGGCCATCCGCATGTTCTCCCAGCTCGACATCGAGGAGGTGTGGGCGTTCACGTCCGGTCTCGGCGACGCGCTCTGCGACGGCCTCGGCATCCCGCAGCAGCACCAGGCCATAGTCACCTGGGCCGATGCTGAGGGCACCGACCTGCAGAAACTGATCGGCGCGGGGATCAAGGCCTCCGGCCGAGCGGGTCGCCTGCGCGCCTCCTTCCACCTGTGGAACGACGAGAGCGACGTCGCCGCGGTCCTGGCGGCGCTCCGGTAATCGATTTCCCCGTGTGACCGGCCCATTTGGCCGGTCCGTTTTTGCGCGCTAGAATGCCTTATTGTCACTTTGACCTTTACTCCCGCGGAGGCATTCATGACGGCAACGGCGCGCACGGCCAGCGCCGATTCCGCCCGCGCCGACGCCGCTCGAGCGGACTCGGCGAGAATCTCCCTGGCCGTCTCCACGGTGATCTTCGCCCTGCGCGCGGACGCGGATTCGACGGCCGCCTCGCTGCGGCTCCCGCTCGTTCGCCGCATCCGCGAGCCGTTCAAGGGTCGGTGGGCGCTGCCGGGCGGTCCGATCGAGGCGGCCGAGAGCCTGTCCGCCGCCGCCGGGCGAAACCTCGTGGAGACGACGGGGTTGCGGCCCACCTACCTCGAACAGCTCTACGCGTTCGGGGATGTCGACCGTTCGCCCGGCGACCGCGTCGTGTCGATCGTCTACTGGGCCCTCGTGCGCAGCGAGGAGGCCGACCTGGCCGCCGAGGGCGACAACGTGCGCTGGTTTCCCGCCGACGACCTGCCCGACCTCGCCTTCGACCACAACACGATCGTCGACTACGCGCTCTGGCGCCTGCGCACCAAGATGGAGTACAGCCGCATCGCGCACGCCTTCCTCGGCGAGACCTTCACCCTCTCCGAACTGCGCGAGGTGCACGAGGCGGTGCTGCGCCGGGCCATCGACCCGGCCAACTTCCGTCGACAGATGGAGGGTTCGAAGGCAATCATCGCCACCGACCAGCACCTCACCGGCGGGCGCCACCGACCGCCCCGCCTCTATCGATACAACACCTCGGTCGAGCTGACCGACAACGGGCCACTCGCCCGTTCCTGAACCGTCGATCCCCCACCCTCCGAGGAGTCACCTTGTCGTCCGTCGACACCACCATCCAACTGATCAGCGCGAACGAGATCGACGGCGAGGTCTGCAGCACCGACCTCGCGGAGGGCCCGTGGGTCTTCGACCTGCTCGCGGAGCCGGGCTACGGTCCCGGCTCGTCGATGCACGACGAGATCCCGGCCGAGACCCCCCGCCAGGGCGAGATCCCCGCCGAGTACCGTGAGGCATCGGACGAGGAGCTGGACGCGCGCATCTTCGCGGCGAAGGAGACCCTCGGCGACCGCGTCGTCGTGCTCGGCCACTTCTACCAGCGAGACGAGGTCGTGCGGTACGCCGACTTCGTCGGTGACTCGTTCCAGCTCGCGAACGCCGCCCGGTCGAAGCCTCAGGCCGAGGCCATCGTGTTCTGCGGCGTGCACTTCATGGCCGAGACCGCGGACATCCTCGCCCGCCCGGACCAGGCGGTGATCCTGCCCAACCTCGCCGCGGGCTGTTCGATGGCCGACATGGCCGACATCGATTCCGTCGCCGAGTGCTGGGAACAGCTCGAGGCGCTCTATGGCACCGAGCCGGATGCCGACGGCCGCGTGCCCGTGATCCCGGTCACCTACATGAACTCGTCTGCTGCCCTCAAGGGCTTCTGCGGCGAGCACGGCGGCATCGTCTGCACCTCGTCGAACGCGGCGACGGTGCTCGAATGGGCCTTCGAGCGCGGCCAGCGGGTGCTGTTCTTTCCCGACCAGCACCTCGGGCGCAACACCGCCAAGGCCATGGGGGTGCCCGTGGAGCTCATGCCCCTGTGGAACCCGCGCAAGCCGCTCGGTGGCAATGAGGCGCGGGAGCTCGAGGATGCCCGGGTGATCCTGTGGCACGGCTTCTGCTCGGTGCACAAGCGGTTCACGGTGGGCCAGATCGAGAAGGCGCGCGCCGAATTCCCGGGCGTGCAGGTGCTCGTCCACCCCGAATGCCCGATGCCCGTCGTCGACGCCGCGGACGCAGCCGGCTCCACCGACTTCATCGGCAAGGCGATCGCCGCCGCGACCGAGCCGACGACGTTCGCGATCGGCACCGAGATCAACATGGTCAACCGGCTCGCCGCCCAGTACCCGCAGCACCGGATCTTCTGCCTCGACCCGGTGATCTGCCCGTGCTCCACGATGTACCGCATCCACCCCGCCTACCTCGCCTGGGTGCTCGAGGGCCTGGTGCGCGGCGAGACCATCAACCGCATCCGGGTGGCGGATGACGTGGCCGTGCCCGCTCGGGTGGCCCTCGAGCGCATGCTGGCCGCGCGCCCCGGCGGCCCGACCGAACGCGTGATCGGGGACTGAATGGGCAGCGTCATCGTGGTGGGAACCGGGATCGCCGGCCTCGTCGCCGCGCTCGAGGCCGGTCGGAGCCACGACGTGACGCTCGTGACCAAGGCGGAGCTCGGTGAGAGCAACACGCGCTACGCGCAGGGCGGCATCGCCGCCGCGCTCTTCCCGGACGACAGCGTGGAGGCGCACATCCGGGACACCCTCGACGCGGGGGCCGGGCTCAACGACCGCGAGGCCGTGGCCGTGCTCTGCACGGAGGGCCCCGGCCGCATCCGGGACCTGATCCGCCTGGGCGTGGAATTCGACCGGGAGAACGGCGAGCTCGCGCGGGGGCGCGAGGCGGCGCACTCGAGCGCGCGCATCCTGCACGCCGGGGGAGACGCGACCGGCGCGGTGATCGAACGCGCCCTGGTCGCCGCGGTGCGGGAGTCGGCGGCGAGCATCCGGGAATTCTGTTTCGTGCGCGATCTCGTGGTGCGGGACGGCCGGGTCGTCGGAATCGACGTGCTCGAGCGGGACGCGGCCGGCCGCGACGTGCCCGGCCGGATCGAGGCGGATGCCGTGATCCTCGCCAGCGGCGGAGCCGGCCAGCTCTACCGGCACACCACCAACCCCTCGGTGGCGACCGGGGACGGGGCAGCCGCGGCCCTGCGGGCCGGCGCCGCGCTGAGCGACGTGGAGTTCTACCAGTTCCACCCGACCTCGCTCGCCGTGCCCGGCAACTTCCTCATCTCGGAGGCGGTGCGCGGCGAGGGCGCCGTTCTCGTCGACGCCCGGGGTCGACGCTTCATGGCGGACTGGCACCCGGATGCCGAACTCGCCCCACGGGACGTCGTGGCGCGGGGGATCGCCCGCCAGATGGCCGAACAGGGCGGCGAGCCGGTCTGGCTCGACGCGACCGCGCTGGGCGCCGACTTCCTCGCCGGCCGGTTCCCCGGCATCACCCGGGTCTGCCGGGAGCACGGCCTGGACTGGGGCCGCGAGCCCATTCCGGTCACCCCGGCCGCGCACTACTGGATGGGCGGCATCCGCACCGACGAGTGGGGCCGCACCTCCCTGCCCGGGCTGTTCGCGGTGGGCGAGGTGGCCTGCACCGGGGTGCACGGCGCCAACCGGCTCGCGTCCAACTCGCTGCTCGAGTCGCTCGTGTTCGCGTGGCGGGCCGTGGGTGCCCTCGACCTCGCGGCCCGGCCCGTCGACCGGCAGGACCACGAAGCCGGCGCTCCGAATGCGCCGGCCTCCGGCTCCTCGGCAAGCCACCAGTTCACCCGCCCGGAGTTGCAGCAACTCCTCTGGGACGCCGCCGGACTCTTTCGCGACCGCCAGACGCTCGCGGGCGCGGCCGACCGCCTCGCCGGCTGGACGGCCCGCGACGATGACACCGTCGCCTCCCTCGAGACCTCCAACCTGCTCGACCTCGGCCGGCTCGTGGTCGACGCCGCCCTCGATCGCGAGGAGTCGCGCGGGGCACACTACCGATCAGACTTCCCGCAGCAGCGGCCAGAGTTCGCCCGGCACACCGCCTGGGCCAGAAGGGTCACCGTCCCATGCTGACAGCGCACCAGATCGACCCCGTCGTCTCGGCCGCCCTCGCCGAGGATGCGCCGTGGGGCGACATTACCTCGCAGTACCTCATCCCGGCCGAGGCGCGGGCGACGGCGCGACTCGTCGCGCGCGAGTTCGGGGTGTTCAGCGGCGGCGAGGTGTTCCGCGCGGCGATGCTGCTCACCGACCCGTCGATCGTGGCGACCGTCGCCGTTCCGGACGGCGAGGCATTCGCGACGGGTGCGGTCCTCGCCGAGGTGAGCGGCCCCGCCCGATCGGTGCTGCAGGCGGAGAGGGTCGCCCTCAACTTCGTGCAGCGGATGAGCGGGATCGCCACGCTCACGGCGCGTTTCGTCGCCGAGGCGGCCGGCACCCGCGCTCGTATCGTCGACACCCGCAAGACCACCCCCGGCCTGCGGGCGTTCGAACGGCACGCCGTGCGCTCGGGGGGAGGGCATAACCACCGGTTCTCGCTCTCCGACGCCGTGATGGCCAAGGACAACCATCTCGCGGTACTCACCGCGGGCGGCCGCGACATCACCGAGGCGCTGCTCGAGGTGCGGTCCCGGTTGCCGCACACCACGCACATCGAGGTGGAGGTGGACCGGATCGACCAGATCGAGGCGGTGCTGGCCGCCCGGATCGACACGATCATGCTCGACAACTTCTCGCTCGCCGAGCTGCGCGAGGGGGTCGCCCTCGTCGCAGGCCGGGCCCTGGTCGAGGCCAGCGGATCCGTCAGCCTCGAGACCGTCGCCTCGATCGCCGCCACCGGGGTGGACATCATCTCGGTGGGGGCGCTCACGCACAGCGTGCGATCCCTCGACCTGGGCCTCGACATCGAACTGCGCGGCATCGAGTCGGACGCCTGATGTACCTCGACAACGCCGCGACCGCGCCCGTTCGGCGCGAGGTGCTCGAGGCGATGTGGCCGTACGTCACGGCGGACTTCGGCAACCCGTCGAGCCACCACGAGGTGGGGGAGGCGGCCGCGCGGGGACTCGCCGATGCGCGGGAGACGATCGCCGCGGCGCTGGACTGCCGGGCCGCCGAGATCGTGTTCACCTCGGGTGGTACGGAGGCCAACAACCTCGCAGTCAAAGGGATCGCGCTTGCGGCGCCGCGCGGGCGACACATCGTCACGACCGCGATCGAGCACGAGGCCGTGCTCGCGAGCTGCGACTACCTGCGTCGGCACCACGGCTTCGAGATCGCCCTCGTGCCGCTCGGGGACGGCGGCCTCGTCGACCCGCACGCGCTCGCGGCGGCGCTGCGGCCGGACACCACCCTCGTCTCGATCATGCACGCCAACAACGAGATCGGCACCGTGCAGCCGATCCGCGCCCTCGCGGAGATCGCGCGCGCCGCCGGCGTGCCGATGCACACGGATGCCGTGCAGTCCGCCCCCTGGCTCAGGGTGGGCCTGCGCTCGCTGGGCGTCGATGCCCTGAGCGTCTCCGGCCACAAACTCGGCGCGCCGAAGGGCATCGGGCTGCTCGCGGTGCGCGGATCGGTGCCGATCGAACCGCTGCTGCACGGCGGTGGCCAGGAACGCGGGCGTCGCTCCGGCACCGAGAACGTGGCGGGAGCCGTCGGCCTGGCCGAGGCGATCCGGTTGCGCTCCGGCGCGCGCTCCGGCGACTCCGTGCGACGCTCACGGGACTCGATAATCCGCGGCGTGCTCGGCGCGGTACCCGGCGCGTTCCTCACCGGGCATCGCGACGCCCGCCTGCCCGCCCACGCCTCGTTCTGCTTCCCGGGGACGAGCGGCGAGGCGGTGCTGCTCGAACTCGAGAGGCGCGGGATCGTCTCGTCCAGCGGGTCGGCCTGTGCGGCGGGAAGCGACGACGCCTCGCACGTGCTCGTGGCTCTCGGCATCGACGAGGACACCGCCAGGACGGCGGTGCGCTTCACCCTCGATTCCAGGGTCGACGAGGCGGATGCCGCCCGTGTCGTCTCCGCGGTCGCCGACGCGGTGGCGGCCGTCGGCTCCCTGCGCTGAGCGGCACGGTGGCCACCGTCAGGGTGCTGACCCTCTGAACTCTGACGGCCCGCGGTCCCCGCGCTGGGTAAGCTGGGAGCCTCATCCCCCCTTCGACCGCGCATCCAGCGCGGTATGACTCTTGGAGTTCTCCGTGGCCAACGCCTCCCCGCTCGACCCCGTGATCAACCTGGCCAAGCGCCGTGGCTTCGTCTTCCAGGCCGGTGAGATCTACGGCGGCTCACGCTCGGCGTGGGACTACGGGCCTCTCGGCACGGTGCTCAAGGAGAACATCAAGCGCCAGTGGTGGCAGTTCATGGTGCAGGGCCGGGACGACATCGTGGGCATCGACTCCTCGATCATCCTGCCGAAGCGCGTGTGGGAGGTCTCCGGCCACGTCGAGGTCTTCAGCGACCCCCTCGTAGAGTCCCTGCACACGCACAAGCGGTACCGCGCCGACCACCTGCTCGAGGCGTACGAAGAGAAGCACGGCCATCCTCCGGTGAACGGCCTCGCCGACATCCGCGACCCGGACACCGGCCAGCCCGGCAACTGGACGGAGCCGCAGAACTTCTCCGGCCTGCTCAAGACCTTCCTCGGCCCGGTCGACAACGAGGAGGGCATGGCGTACCTCCGTCCGGAGACCGCCCAGGGCATCTTCACCAACTTCGCCAACGTCATGGGCGCCGCGCGCATGAAGCCCCCGTTCGGAATCGCCCAGGTGGGCAAGAGCTTCCGCAACGAGATCACGCCGGGCAACTTCATCTTCCGCACCCGCGAGTTCGAGCAGATGGAGATGGAGTTCTTCGTCGAGCCCGGCACCGACGAGGAGTGGTTCCAGTATTGGATCGACGCCTGCGAGGAGTGGTTCACCGACCTCGGGATCACGCCGGCCAACATCCGCCGGTTCGAGCACCCGCAGGAGAAGCTCTCGCACTACTCGAAGCGCACCATCGACCTCGAGTACCGCTTCCGGTTCGCCGGCAGCGAGTGGGGCGAGCTCATGGGTGTCGCCAACCGCACCGACTTCGACCTCAAGACCCACTCCGAGGGCTCCGGCGTCGACCTCTCCTACTTCGACCAGACCAAGAACGAACGCTGGATCCCGTACGTGATCGAGCCGGCATTCGGGCTCACCCGGGCGCTGATGGCCTTCCTCGTCGACGCGTACCACGAAGACGAGGCGCCCAACACGAAGGGCGGCGTCGACAAGCGCACCGTGCTGCGGCTCGACCGTCGGCTCGCGCCGGTGAAGGTCGCCGTGCTGCCGCTCTCCCGCAACGAGCAGCTCTCGCCGGTGGCTAAGGCCCTCGCCGCCGACCTGCGCAAGTACTGGAACATCGACTTCGACGACGCCGGGGCGATCGGGCGCCGCTACCGCCGCCAGGACGAGATCGGCACGCCGTTCTGCATCACCGTGGACTTCGACACCCTCGAGGACAACGCGGTGACCGTGCGCGAACGCGACTCGATGGCGCAGGAGCGCATCTCGCTCGATCGGGTGCGCGGGTACCTCGCCGAGCAACTGATCGGCGCCTAGCGGGAATACCGGCCGGGCTGGGGCGTTTGCCTGAGGGTGAGTGAAGCCATCAAGGTAGACATCTGGTCAGACGTGCAGTGCCCGTGGTGCTACATCGGCAAACGCAAGTTCGAGGCGGGGGCCGCGCAGTTCGGCGGAGACGTCGAGGTGGAGTACCACTCGTTCGAGCTCTCGCCAGACACCCCGGTGGACTTCGACGGCACGCCCGTCGACTACCTCAGCCAGCGCAAGGGCCTGCCCATCGACCAGGTGGAGCAGATGCTCGAGCGGGTGACCGGCATCGCCGCGAGCGTGGGCCTCGACTACGACTACGACCACGTGCACCAGACCAACACGGTCAAGGCGCACGAACTGATCCACTACGCCAAGGCGAAGGGTCGTCAGCTGGACATGAAGGAGCGCCTGCTCAAGGCCTACTTCGTCGACGGGCGGCACGTGGGTCGCATCGAGGATCTCGCCGACCTCGCCGCCGAGATCGGGCTCGACCGCGCGGACGTCGTGGGCGCCCTCGAGTCGAACCGGTACCTCGCGGATGTCAAGGCCGACGTGGCCCTCGCCACCGAATACGGCATCCAGGGCGTGCCGTTCTTCGTGATCGACGGCAAGTACGGGGTGTCCGGAGCGCAGGATGCAGAAACGTTCGCTAACGTGCTCACACAGGTACGTACCGAGAAAGAAGCCACATCATGACGGATTCCCAGGCTCTTCCGCTTCAGATCGTGGGCGATCCGAACGCCGCCTCCTGCGACGGGGACTTCTGCGCGATCCCCGACCACCACGAGCAGGCCGTGGTCAACCGCCGCCTCGACGAGGACCTCGTTTAGAGCTGCACTGCTTCAGGCGCTGATGTCCGCGACGGTCGCGTCGTAGGCCGAGATGAGCGCGTCGGCATCGAGGAACGCGCTGAAACCGGGTTCCCCGGCCCCGAGCGCGACCCGCGAGCCCGCTATCACGGCATCGACGTAGACGGGCCAGGCGGAGCTGCTGCCGAGGGGCGTGATCGTGCCTCGTTCGTAGCCGGTGGCCTCGAGGGCCAGCTCGGCGGTGGGCAGGGACAGCTTGTTGACCCCGACGATCGCCCGAAGCTTCGACCAGGAGATCTGCCGGTCGCCGGGGATGAGCGCGAAGAGGTACTCGTTAGGGGCGTCAGACGGGGTGTGCCGACGCACGACGAGGGTCTTGACGATGCCCCTCGGGTCGATGCCGAGCAGCGCGGCCGCCTCCTCGAGGGAACCGGCCGCCGGGCGCTCGACGAACTCGACTTCGAGCCCACGGGCCTCGGCATCCGCCAGTACTCTGGCGCGTCCCACAGGGTCTGTCATTGCTTCTCGTGGCTTTCTGGGAGAATTGACCGGTGACCATCCTCGCCACCGCACCTCCCAGCCTACAGATCGGGCGCATCCCGCTCGCTGTGCCTGTCGTGCTCGCGCCCATGGCTGGCATCACCAATACCGCGTTCCGCCGGCTCTGCCGCGAGTTCGGCGCCGGCCTCTACGTCTCCGAGATGATCACCAGCCGCGCGCTCGTCGAGCGCACGGAGGGATCGATGCGCCTCATCAAGCACCACGAGTCGGAGACGACCCGCAGTATTCAGCTCTACGGGGTCGACCCCAAGACGGTCGCGGAGGCCGTGACCATGCTGGTGGCCGAGGATCGCGCCGACCACATCGACCTGAACTTCGGATGCCCGGTGCCCAAGGTCACCCGCACGGGCGGGGGAGCCGCCTTGCCCTGGAAGCTCGACCTGTTCCGCGACATCGTCGAGCGTGCAGTGAAGGCGGCCGGCGACCTGCCACTCACCGTGAAGATGCGCAAGGGCATCGACTCCGATCACCTCACCTACCTCGAGGCCGGACGCATCGCCGAGGATGCCGGCGTCGCGAGCATCGCCCTGCACGCGCGCACCGCCTCAGAGTTCTACAGCGGCCACGCCGACTGGGCGGCGATCGCCAGGCTCAAGCAGACCATCACGAGCGTTCCGGTGCTCGGCAACGGGGACATCTGGTCGGGTGCCGACGCGATCCGCATGGTTGAGGAGACCGGATGCGACGGGGTCGTCGTCGGCCGCGGTTGCCTCGGTCGCCCCTGGCTGTTCGGCGACCTCGCCGCCGCCTTCGAGGGCAAGACCGACATCGCCCAGCCGAGCCTCGGCACCGTCGCGGCCACGCTGCGGCGGCACACCGAGCTGCTTGTCGAGTTCTTCGACGGCGACGAGGATCACGCCTGCCGCGACATCCGCAAGCACGTCGCGTGGTACTTCAAGGGCTACCCGGTGGGCGGGGACCTGCGCGCGAGCCTCGCCACCGTGCAGAGCCTTCAGCAGATGGACGACCTGCTCGGCACCCTGGATTGGGAGCAGCCGTACCCCGGTGAGGCCGCCGAGGGGCCGCGCGGCCGGGCCGGAACGCCGAAGCGGCCGTCGCTTCCCGACGGCTGGTTGCTGAGCCGGGAGCTCGCCGACGCGCACCGCGCCGAACTGGCCGAGGCCGAACTGAGCCACAGCGGTGGTTGAGCACGGGTACGGCGAGCACGACACCGCACGCTGGTTTCCCGAGGAGCATTCGAGCCGTCGCAGCGACTTCGCGCGCGACCGAGCGCGGCTGCTGCACTCCAGCGCGCTGCGCAGGCTTGCCGCGAAGACCCAGGTGCTGAGCCCGGCGGCCGGCCTCGACTTCGCCCGCAACCGGCTCACCCACTCGCTCGAGGTCGCCCAGGTGGGGCGCGAGCTCGCGACGAGCCTGGGGCTGGACCCGGATGTCGTGGACACGGCGTGCCTCGCCCACGACCTGGGGCATCCGCCGTTCGGTCACAACGGCGAACGCGCCCTCAACGCCTGGGCGAGCGACATCGGCGGATTCGAGGGCAACGCGCAGACCCTGAGGCTGCTCACGAGGATCGAGCCGAAGGTATTCGGGCCCGACGGGCGTTCCTACGGCCTCAACCTCACCCGCGCGAGCCTCGACGCGAGCTGCAAGTACCCGTGGCCGGACACCGCCTCGGTGGGGGACCCGAGCGGCCGCGCCAAGTTCGGCTTCTACGCGGACGACGCCGAGGCCTTCGGCTGGCTGCGCGAGGGGGCGCCCGAGCGCCGGCTCTGCATCGAGGCGCAGGTGATGGACCTCTCCGACGACATCGCGTACTCGGTGCACGACTTCGAAGACGCGGTGGTGAGTGGCTACATCGACGTGAAGGCTCTCGGAGCCCGCGTCGACCACGACGAGCTCGTCGAGTCGATGTTCGTCTGGATCGGCGGCGAACTCGGTCACGACGAGCTGATCGCGGCGTTCGACCGCCTCGATTCGCTCGACGTCTGGATCGACCGCTGGGACGGAAGTCGCATCGACCAGGGTCGGCTGAAGAACCTCACCTCCCAGCTCATCGGTCGCTTCGCCGGCGCGGCCGTCGCCGCCACCCGGGCGATCGGTGGGGACGGTAGCCTCATCCGGTTCACCGCCAACATGGTCGTCCCGCGGGAGATTCAGGCGGAGATCGCGGTGCTCAAGGGCATCGTCGCGGCGTTCGTCATGTCGCGGAACACGCGGCAGCCCATCTACAGTCAGCAGCGCGAGGTGCTCACCGATCTCGCGGATGCCCTGTACGCCCGCGGCGAGGCCGACCTCGACCCCGGATTCGCCGCCGACTGGCGCGCGGCGGAGTCGGATGCCGCCCGCAAGCGCGCCGTCGTCGACCAGGTCGCGTCGCTCACCGACCAGTCGGCCATGGCGTGGCACGAACGGATCGTCGGCTAACACCGCCGTGTTCTCTTCGGGCCCGCCCGCCACTCCAGTTGTGCAGGACGCATGGGTAGCTGGTGGCCGGGCTGCGCACTCCAGTTGTGCAGGACGGCCGGCTCGTCGTCCGCGGGTGTCCTGCAGAACTGGAGTCTGCGAGGGGTGCGATGGGCGCGGGCAGGGGGGAGGGGAGCCGTCCTGCAGAAATGGAGTGGCGGGTGTCCTGCAGAACTGGAGTCTGCGAGGGGTGCGATGGGCGCGGGCAGGGGGGAGGGGAGCCGTCCTGCAGAACTGGAGTCTGCGGGGCGAGGGGTGCGAGGGGCGTGGAGGGCACCGAAATCCACAGGGAGACTCTCCGCGCCGTGACCGTCGCCGACCGAACCTAGAATGAGCAGGTGCCCGGCCTCATACGACGAAACGATATCGACGAGGTTCGAGCGCGAATCAACATCGCCGACATCGTGGGCGACTACGTCACGCTCAAGGGCGCCGGCGTCGGATCGCTCAAGGGCCTCTGCCCGTTCCACGACGAGCGAAGCCCGAGCTTCCACGTGCGCCCGCAGGTGGGCCGGTACCACTGCTTCGGCTGTGGCGAGGACGGCGATGTCTTCAGCTTCCTGCAGAAGATGGACCACACGACCTTCACCGAGGCGGTGGAGCGGATGGCCGCGAGGGTGGGCTACGAACTCCACTACGAGGACGGCGGACAGGCCAACAGCGACCACGGCAACCGGGCACGCATCCTCGCCGCCAACCAGGCTGCCGCCGAGTATTTCGTCACCCAGCTGACCACGCCCGATGCCGAGCCGGCCAGGGCGTTCCTCGGCCAGCGAGGCTTCGATCCGGGTGCCGCCCAGCGGTTCGGCGTCGGCTTCGCACCGAAGTCGGGCCTCTCGAAGCACCTCAAGTCGCTCGGCTACAGCGATGCCGAGCTCGTCGCCGCCGGCCTCGTCGGCGAGGGAGAGCGTGGGAGCACCTACGACCGGTTCCGCGGCCGGCTCGTCTGGCCGATCCGCGACGTGACCGGCCAGACCCTCGGCTTCGGGGCGCGAAAGCTCCTGGATGACGACAAGGGCCCGAAATACCTCAACACCCCCGAGACGGCGGTCTACCACAAGTCGCAGGTGCTCTACGGCCTCGACCTGGCCAAGCGCGACATCTCGCGTGGGCGGCAGGTCGTGGTGGTGGAGGGCTATACCGACGTGATGGCCTGCCACCTCGCCGGCATCACCACGGCCGTAGCCACCTGTGGCACCGCCTTCGGCGTCGACCACATCAAGGTGATCCGCCGGGTGCTCGGGGATGTCGACAACGCGGACTCCCGCGGCCTCGGCGAGGTCATCTTCACCTTCGACCCGGACGAGGCGGGCCAGAAGGCCGCGAGCCGCGCGTTCAGCGAGGAGCAGCGCTTCGCGGCGCAGACCTTCGTGGCAGTGGCACCGGACGGGCTCGACCCCTGCGACCTTCGGCTCGAGCGCGGGGACGACGCGGTGCGTCGGCTCATCTCGGCGAAGAAGCCCATGTTCGAGTTCATGATCCGGCGCGTTCTCGCCGGCCACAACCTCGACACCGTGGAGGGCCGGGTCGCCGCCCTGCGGGCGACGGCACCCGTCGTCGCCGGCATCCGCGACCAGGCCCTCAACATCGGCTACGTGCGCACTCTCGCCGGCTGGCTCGGCATGGACCTCGGCGAGGTCGGGCGGGCGGTGGCCGCGGCGCACGGCAAGGCTCCGGAGGCGCAGAGGCCCCGCTACGGCACGGAGGCGGCCGCCGCAGCGGCGCCGGTGGAGAACGGCCCGTCGCTCGTGCACCTGCCGACCGACCCGTCGACCCGCCTGGAACGGGACTCGCTCATGGCGATCCTGCAGCATCCGGAGATCATCGGCGTGGACCTGGCCCAGCGCGCCAGCCGCGCGGCCTACGCGAATCCGTCGCTCGCGGTGGTGCGGGACGGAATCGCGGCCAGCATGGACGCCTTCGACTCGCCGGAGTGGCTCGATCGCGTGATCGCCGAGGTGCCGGCCCCGTTCGCGATGCTGGTCAAGGAGCTCGGCGTGGCCCCCCTTCCCGAG